>JBGASS010000118.1:0-7559 GCA_044229555.1 Holophagaceae bacterium | reverse complement strand
ACACGTAGATCCGCATGTCCTTCAGGGCCACCACCAGGTCGTTGCAGATGGCGGTGGTGGGCACGTCGTCCTTTTCCAGCTCGAAGAGGGCGCTCTTGCCCTTCTCGCGCTGGATGAGCACACCCACCCAGTCCCCCATGAGGTAGAGGGGGGAGACCATGAAGCGCGGGCTTTCGACCCCCTGGCCGAAGGAGCGCAGCTCAGGGAAGTCCTCCGCGTCGTTGGCGGCGAAGGTGCGCCGTTGCCGCTGGATCATGATGGCCAGGGGGTCCTTGCCGCCGATCTGCTCCGGAGGCCTCGTCCCCCGTGGCCAGCCGTAGTGGCTCACCAGGACGAAGTCCCGGCTCTCCACGGGTTTGAGGTAGAGCGCCCCCTTGCTGCTGCCCACCTCTTCCAGGCAGCGGTAGAGGATCTGGGCGCACCTCGTTTCGATAGAGGCGAGCAGACTGGGTGGAAAGGGCGCCATGGAGGCTTCCAGGAGTGCCGGTGGGAGAGGCCCTGATTCTAGGACAGCGGCGCCACCGGTGCCACCGAATCACCGGAAGGCCCTCGCGCGAAGGGCCCCTTCCGGGGCGATCACCCCCAGGCGCGGGAAAGCTGCAGGCTGGCCACCACCAGGCCGCGGTCCACCCACCGGGTGAGGTTCATGAGCTGGGGCCCGTAGCCGCACTCGAAGAAAGCGCCGCCGAGCCCGCGCAGGCTGAGCACCACCTGGGGCCAGTGGATGGCGGAGGCGACGCTGACGATGGCCTCCTCCCAGGCCTCGAAGCCGTCGCGGATGAGGCGGCCGTCCAGGGGCGAGGCCAGGGGGAAGGCCGGATCCCCGGGGCGGTAGGCTTCGAGCCGGTCCTTGATGCGGGGCAGCAGGGGCGCCATGTGCTCGCAATGGAGCGGGTGCTGGACCGGGAGGAGGTCCGCCTTCAGGGCCTTCCCCGAAACCGCCGCCACGAAGGCCTCCAGGTCCGGCCGGGGACCCGAGACCGTGAACTGAGCCTGTCCGTTGAAGTTGGAGAAGCAGAGGGCGGGCAGGTCCTCCAGGACGCGGCGGACTTCGGCCTCGGCGAGGCCGATGACGAAGGCCATCCCCATGGAACCGGCGCCGAAGCGCCCTTCGGCCATGTCCTCCGTGGCCAGGATCAGGTCGAGGGCGCCTTCGATGGACACGACCCCCGCCGCCACCGCCGCGGAAAAGAAGCCCATGGAGTGGCCGGAGGCTCCCCCGGGCAGGGCCATGCCCGCGGCCCGGTGGGCCTGGTACAGCCCCACGGAATGGGCCAGCACCGCGAAGGGGGCCACCCGCTGGGCCCGGAGGTCGGCGGCGGGCCCCTCCGCCATCAGCGCGCGCAGGGGCAGGCCCGTATGGGCTTCCGCGGTCTCGAGGACGGTCCGCCAGGCGGTGTCCGCCTCCCAGCCGCGGGACATCCCGGGCTGTTCCGTGGCCTGGCCGGGGAAGAGGAGGAGGGGGCTGGGCATCGCGTTCCAGGGTGCCCCGCCCCCGGCGGAGGCGCAATCGCCGCGGTCCCGCCCGGAGGCAGCCCGGGGCGGTGTAGACTCCATCTGGGAACCCAAAGTCCCGAACGGCCCGGCAGGGCCTTTTTTATAGGAAACCGCGGATGAACTGGGCCGATCACCTGATCCAGCTGACCATGACCGTCTTCCTGATCTTCGGCGTGTACCAGTTCTATTTCTGGTGCCAGCGGCAGACCTGGCGGCCCGTGGTTCGCTTCAACTCGAAGATCGACGAGGCCCTGCCCTTCTGGCCCGTCTGGGCCTGGGTCTACAGCTTCCTGTACTACCCGGCCATCGTGTACCTGAACTGGGTGGTGAGCAGCCCGCGCCACTTCAACCACCTGGCCATGAGCTTCTTCATCCTGCTCTTCATGCAGATGGCCTTCTTCCTCGTGGTGCCGGTGGCGACGCCGGACCACTGGCGGGACTACGCCCTGGGGGAGGGGCTCTCCAAGCGCTTCCTGCGCTTCGTGCAGAAGTTCGACGCCCCCACCAACTGCTTTCCCAGCATGCACGTGAGCGTGGCGACGCTGACCGCCCTCCACGCCCAGCCCCACCTCGGCCCCGCCATCGCCGTTTACCTGCGTCTTCTCCCCGAAACCGGCACCCTGCCTCGCTCGATCTGCCCTTCGACGGCCCTGAGCTGGGTGGCTGTACGAGCCTCTGATGGGCGGCGCCGCGACCCAGAGGAGGTTGCGCCCTTCGGTCTCTCCGTCCCCCTCGTGCTCCCCGCCCTCGGCCCGGGCCAATTCCGGGACTGAGGGGACCCTCCTTCGGTCGCTCTCCGTCCCCCTCGGCTAGCCACCTCGGCCGGGCGAGCCCGGGCCGAGGGCCACGCCCCGCCGCGAGGGTCCGTGTGCCCCGCCGAGGAGGGACCGTTCGGGCCTAGCCCTGGGCCAGGGCCCGCCGCTGGAGTTCCTCAGGGGAGACCTCCTCCACCCGGGCGCCGATCCACCACTGGGTGCCTTCGGCGTCCACGACGCCGGCGTTGCGGTCCCCGTAGAACTGGTCCGCGGGCTCCATGAGGGAGGAGGCGCCGGCGTGGAGGGCCCGGCGGTAGGCGGCGTCCACGTCCTCCACGTAGACGTAGAGGGAGCAGGGCCGCGGCGGGAAGCCCTCCTTGGCCTCGCCCATCATCACCACCGAGTCCCCGACGCGGACCTCGGCGTGCATGATCCTGCCGTCGGGCGCCTCCATGCGCTCGAGGAGGACGCCCGCGAAGACGGACTGGAGGAAGGCGATGAGGGGCGCGACGCGCTCCACCACCAGGTAGGGGATGACGCGCTGGTAGCCGTCGGGGATGGGTTTCACGGACATGGGACCTCCCGGGTGAGCGCCCCGATGATGCACCCGTCAGAAGTGCACGTCCACGTAGTCCACGACCGGCGGATCGCAGGGGTTCTCCATGGGGTGCATGCGCCAGAACCTCCGGCCCCCGCGGATCTGGAAGTCGAAGTCGCCGCTGCGCTCGCAGGGCCTGCCGCCGTTGAGGTGCGTGACCTGGAGCACGATGCGGCCGCGGAAGCGGAAGGACTTCGCCTTCACCTCGAGGATCTCGCCGTCGATGAGGACGCGGTCCCCGGTCCGCCGGGCCACCTGTTCCCCCTTGATCCGCAGGCGGCCCTGCGCCTCGGTGACTTCGACGCGGCCCTTCTCCTTCCCCCACTGCACCCACTGGCAGGTGAACCCGTGGACTCCCAGCAGCCTGGCCTTGGCGGCCGGGTCGTGGACGAAGGGGGGTCCCTCGCCGGCCCCGAGGGCGAGGCCGAAGCCCAGGCCGAGGACGAGCCGCCGCAGGAACTTCATGCTTCCTCCGAGGGGCGGTCCGCCCGCAGCTGCAACAGGGACCAGCGCACGTGGGCGCCGGGCCCGTCCTCCCAGCCCAGGAGGTCGCCGACGGCGGCCTCCACCTCGTCGGGGGAGGGCTGGTCGAGGCGGAAAAGGGCGGTCATGAAGGCCACCGCCGTGGGCCGGTCTGGGAAGTCCCAGGTGTACTCCGCCAGCCCGGCGTAGCGCACCGCGAGACCGGCGGCCTCGAGGCCCTCGCGCTCCCGCGCGGCCTCCAGGAAGTCCGCGCGGTGCCCCTCGCTGCTGCGCCGGCCCACGAACGCCTCCAGCCAGCGGGCGGGGCCCGTGCCCTCGCCCACGTCGGCGATGACGAGGCGGCCGCCGGGGGCCAGCACCCGCGCCGCCTCCCGGTAGAAGGGCGCCCGCCCGCCCAGAAGGTGGTGGAGGGCCGCGATGCTCAGGAGCACCTGGATGGAGCCCGCCTCGAAGGGCATGGCCAGCCAGTCCCCGAGCACCAGGTCCGGTACGAAGGGCGCGTAGTCGGGCTTGGATTCGAAGGGGACGTAGCGGCTGTCCGGAGCCATGGCCGCCAGGATCGGTCGGAGGTACGCGCCGCCGGAAGGGCAGTCCACCACCGTCTCCCCGGGCTGCGGGTCAGCGAGGGCGATGGGCAGGCGGAACTCCATGGCCCGCGCCCCGGGAACCCGTTCCATGGCGCTCTGGTAGGGCTTTCCATCCCGCCGCATGCTTCCTCCTCCGGAACCGCGGCCCTCAGCCTCGGCCCGGTCCCCTGAAGAAAGCATAGAGCCCCTCGGCCCGGTCCCGGCGATCCGCATCCAGCATGGGTCCGGCCGAAGGGCTCATCCCGGTGGTCTTGTTGAGGTCCAGGATCACCGCCCGCCCCTCCCGCTCCACATAGTCGAACTTGCCGTAGTCGAATTCCAAGCGCCGGCGCAGCGCGACGATGTCCGGGTGCGGCCGGATGGATTCACGGGCCACCACCGTCGCCAGCTTCACGATGGGATGGGGGGAGACATTCCGGACACAGGCCTCCCGGTCCCCCAGGAACTCGTAGCACCGCACGTGGTACAGGCCGTCCTCCTCTTCCGGAAGGAACCGCTCCACCACCAGGTCCGGGCAGGCGAAGGCCGCGGGCGGCACCTCCCGGAGGCTGGCGTAGACCCGGTAGGCCATCGACGACGGGAACGCCGGCCTGAGCCCGCTCCCATCCAGCCTGGGCACGCCCCTCCAGGCCTCGGGGAGCCCGGCGTAGTTCCGATCGGACTTCACGATGACGGGGCCCTCCCAGGCGTCCTCCGGGCCCAGGAGCTGCTCGCTGAAGGCCGATTTCCGGATGTCCTTCACGCGCCCGTTCACGCTGACCGGGTACTCCGCCGCGAACTCGAGATAGGCGTCCGGAACGACCGAAAGGTCCACATGGACGAACACGAGGTCGGCCTCGGCCCGGGTTCCGGTCCCGAACAGGCAGCGGACCTCGTGCCCCTGCTCGCGCCAGGCCTCCGCGAGGCCCATCACGCCGAACTGCCGGATGGTTTCCAGATTGTCGGTCTCGTGGAACAGGACGGCGATGCGGCGCCTCATGGCTCCAAGTCTAGGGATCCGGCCCGGTGAGCCCCGTCACGCCCGGGGCCGCGCCCCGCCGCATGGGCTCCAGCTCTTCACAGGGGAGGGAGGCGGGACAGCCTTCAGGGCCCCGGGGCGGGATCCCGGAAGAAGCTGTGGAGCCCGCCCGCCCGGATCCGCCGCGCCTCCAGCATCTGCGGGGTCAGGTTCCGGGCGGAGCCCGTCGTCTTGTTGAGGTCCAGCACCAGGGCGCCCCCCTCCCGCTCCACGTAGTCGAACTTCCCGTAGTCGAAGCCCAGGCGCTCCCGGAGCGCCAGCACGTCGGGATGGGGGCGGGCGGCGGTCCGGAAGACCTTGGTCTCGTTCTTGACCACGGGATGATGGGCGCCGATGCGGATGCAGGTGCTGCGGTCCCCGAGGAACTGGTACGTGCGGATGAAGAAGAGGCCGTCCTCCATCTCGGGAAGGAATTTCTGGACCACCAGGTCCCGGCATTCGAAGACCTCCCGGGGTACCTCCCGGAGGCTTCCGTAGACCGGGTAGTCGAGGGGGTTGGCGATGGGGGGGGCGAGGCCCCGGCCGTCCTGGCGCGGGATGCCGCGCCGGGCCTCGGGAAGCCCGCCGAAGTTGCGGTCGGACTTCACGATGACGGGCCCGTCCCAGGCGTCCCCGGCCCCAAGGAGGTGCGGGCTGAAGGCGGACTTGCGGATGTCGCGCACCCGGCCGTTCACGGCGACGGGAAAGCGGGCGGCGAAGTCCAGGTAGGCGTCCGGCACGACGGAGAGGTCCACGTGCACGAAAACCAGGTCGGCGTCCGGCCGGCCCCCGGGACCGAAGAGCACCGAAACTTCGTGGCCCTCCTCCCGCCAGACCTCCGCCAGGCCCGTCACGGCATAGTCGCCCAGGGATTCCGGGGTGTCGGCTTCGTGGAACAGGAGGGCGATGCGGCGCTTCATGGCCGTCGCCGCCTCGCCGCGAAAGGCGCCCTCATTCGTGGTACCCCGCCACCACCAGGATGCACGGGCCGCCCCAGATGACGTCCAGCCCCAGGGCTTCGGCCCGTTGGACCGCCGCCAGGCTTTCCGCGCCTGGCTGCATCCAGATCCGCTTCACGCCCGCGGCGGCGGCGGCCTCCACCACCTGCTCGGTGACCGGCGGAGGCGTGATGATGGAGATCCCCTTCACCTCCACCGGCAGGTCCGCGAGGGTGGCATAGGCCTTCAGCCCCTCGATCTCCGTCGCCTTCGGGTTGACGGGATGGACCTCCATCCCGTGCTGCTGGTAGCAGCGCAGCACTTTGTTGCCGTATTTCGAACGGTCCGGGCTGGCGCCGACGACGGCCCAGGGGCCCTCCGCCATGAAGGCCTTGATGGTGTCCTGGATGCTGGCCATGGGGGCCTCCTGGGAATGGGTTGCCGAGGGCCGGGGCGGCGTGTCAGAGCGACTGCAGGGACCGGACCTTCACCTCCCCCCGCAGCGTCTCCACCGCCTCGCAGGCGGCCAGGGCGGCATTGAGGTTGGTGAGGCAGGGGATCTTGAGGCGCAGGGCCTCCCGGCGGATGGCGCCTTCGTCGAAGTAGGCATCCCGGCCCAGGGGCGTGTTGATGACCCACTGGACCTCGCCGTTCTTGAGGAGGTCCACGGCGTGAGGGCGGCCTTCGTTGACCTTGAAGATGCGGCGCACCTTCATCCCGGCGGCGTGCTCCAGGTGCCGGGCGGTGCCCTCGGTGGCGCAGAGGCCGAAGCCCAGGCCCACCAGCTTCCGGGCGAGGTCCGGCAGCTTCGCCTTGTCCTGGTCGTTGACGCTGAGGAAGACGTTGCCCGACAGGGGCAGGGGAACCCCCGCCGCCAGCAGGGCCTTGGCGTAGGCCTCGCCGAAGGTGTCGCCGATGCCCATGACCTCGCCGGTGGACTTCATCTCGGGCCCGAGCACCGGATCCACCCCGGGGAACTTGGCGAAGGGGAAGACCACGCCCTTCACCGCCACCGCCAGGGCCTTGCCGTCATCGATGCCCTGGGCGTCCAGGCTCTCGCCCAAACCGATGCGGGCGGCGACGCCGGCCCAGTCGATGCCCGTGGCCTTCGAGATGAAGGGCACGGTGCGCGAGGCCCGGGGATTGGCCTCCAGGCAGTAAGCCACGCCGTCCTTGAGGGCCCACTGGAGGTTCATGAGGCCGCGCACGCCGATGCTCAAGGCCAGCTCCCGGCTGCGGGCCTTCACGGTCTCGAGGATGGCCTCCTCGATGCCGAGGGCGGGGAAGACCGCGAAGCTGTCGCCGCTGTGGACGCCGGCCTCCTCGATGTGGGCCATGACGCCGGCGATGGCCACCCGCGCGCCGTCGCAGACCAGGTCCACGTCCAGCTCCTGGGCGCCGTCCAGGTAGCGGTCCAGGAGCACCGGCGCATCCTCGCTGACCTCCGTCGCCTGGCGCATGTAGGTCTCCAGGCCCGGATCGTCGAAGACCACCGCCATGGCGCGCCCGCCCAGCACGAAGGAAGGCCGTACCATCACCGGGTAGCCGATGCGGTGGGCCACGGTGCGGGCTTCTTCCAGGCTCGCGGCCATGCCCCATTCGGCCACGGGGATCTCGAGGGCCTGGAGCACCTGGCCGAAGCGCTCCCGGTCTTCCGCGTCGAGGATCGTCCGGTGGGGCGTGCCCAGGAGCTTCACCCCCGCG
>JBGASS010000117.1:0-7338 GCA_044229555.1 Holophagaceae bacterium | reverse complement strand
CGCCTTCTTGACCACGATTTCGCGGTAGCAAGGATGAGCGGTTCCTCGTAGCTCAGTTGGTAGAGCATTTGCCTAAACGCAAAATGTCGCTGGTTCAACTCCAGCCGTCCCGCAAGGGACACCCGCTCCCCGACATCCTCCGCGATCCCCATTCCTGTCGCAGCAAGGCCTCTGGCTCCTTCGCCTGATAAGCGCGTGGTCGCTGGTTCGAATCCAGCCCTCCCGAACACTGATCGGGAGGTAGCTCAGGGGATAGAGCACGTCAACGCCATGGCCGGTTTCCTCGACAGATCCATTTCTAACAACGGCGCAGCCGCGCCCGCATCTCCCTCGCGCAGCAGGGAAGCACAGAAAGGAGGCCGTCATGGCCCGCTTTGCCTTCTGGAAGTCCAAGGCTTCCGATCCCGACACCCTCAACCTGGCCGGCGGCCAGGCCCACGCCCTGAGCCCGAAGCTGGCCTACGCCACCGCGCTCATGACCACCTTCACCACGGACACCTTCTACGCGTCCGCCGGCGCCCAGGTGGACCGCATCGCGGAACTGACCCGCACCCTGGAGGATCCCCTCTTCGCGGCTAAGGCCGCGGTCTTCACCCGCACCCGCAACGGCCTGCGCTCCGTCTCCCACATCGTGGCGGGCGAGCTGGCCCAGCGCCCGGACGTGAAGGGCGCCCCGTGGCTGCGCAGCTTCTTCCGCCGTGTGGTCCAGCGTCCCGACGACGTCACCGAGACCCTGGCCTACCTGAAGGGCCGCGGCAACCCGTCCCTGCGCAAGCTGTCCAACGCGCTGAAGCGCGGCTTCGGCGAGGCCCTTTCGGGCTTCGACGCCTACCAGCTCGCGAAGTACCTGCGCGCGGACCGGGACCCGAACCTCATCGACGCGGTGAACCTGCTGCACCCCAAGTCCACGCCGGCCCTGCAGGCGCTGATGACGGGCGCGCTCAAGCCCGCGGAGACCTGGGAAACCCGGCTCTCGAAGGCCGGCCAGACCGCTTCCGCGGACGGCCTCTCGGAGCAGGAGAAGCTGGATCTGAAGGGCCAGGCCTGGATCGACCTGCTGTCGAGCCGGAAGCTGGGCTACCTGGCCTGCCTGCGCAATCTGCGCAACATCGCCGAGCAGGCGCCGACCTACTTCCCGCTGGCCCTCCAGCTCCTGACGGACCCCCGCCAGGTGGAGAAGTCGCGCGTCCTGCCCTTCCAGATCTTCACGGCCGCGGAGGTCCTGAAGGGCACGAAGGCGGACACCGGCGCCACCCGCAAGGCCCTGGACGAGGCCCTGGAGCTGTCCCTCATGAACGTTCCCGCCTTCGAGGGCAAGACCCTCATCGCCGTGGACGTCTCGGGCTCCATGAACGGCCGGCCCCTGCGCATCGCCGCCCTGCTGGCCGCCGTGCTGTACAAGTCCCAGGCCCAGGCCGACGTGCTGCTCTTCGACACCTCCGCCAAGGCCCTGCGCCTGCACCCCCGCGACTCGCTGACGACCCTGGCGTCGACCATCGAGAAGGCGGCCACCGGCGGCGGCACGGACTTCCGGCTCATCTTTACGGCCCTGAAGCAGGCCTACGACCGGATCCTCATCCTGTCGGACATGCAGGCCTGGGTGGGCAACCACACGCCCGCCGCTGAGGCTGCGGCCTACCGCAAGAAGTTCAAGGCGGACCCCCGCATCTTCAGCTTCGACCTGACGGGCCACGGCTCCATCCAGTTCCCGGAGGCCAAGGTCTACGCCCTGGCCGGCTTCACGGACGCCGTCCTGGGCGTGCTGAAGGAGCTGGAGAAGG
The DNA here is from genome assembly GCA_044229555.1 of Holophagaceae bacterium. Lineage (GTDB taxonomy): Bacteria > Acidobacteriota > Holophagae > Holophagales > Holophagaceae > JADJVL01. The sequence continues at coordinate 5,557 of JBGASS010000117.1, read as the reverse complement.
ACCCCGCCGCCCTCGTGAAGGCCATCGAGGCGGTGGAACTGTAACGTCGAACCCGGGGGCGGGCGCCCGCCGCCGGGACCTTTCATCCCGGTGCCTGGAACGGTTTCAGGCCTGGCCTACACCCAGAGACATGTCGGTTCGAATCCGACCCGGGATACCAATCCAAGCTTTCGGGAGAGAGCGCCAAGCGGTCCAGCGGCCGGCCTTTCAAGCCGGAGATCTAGCGGGTTCGAGTCCCGTCTCTCCTGCCATCACGCACCTTGAACTTCGAGTGGCAGAAGCCCCGGCTCTTAACCGGGCTTGTGCGGGTTCAAGTCCCGCAAGGTGCACCAAGTTCACCCAAGACCCAGTCCAAGGCACCCCATGCCGAAGCGGACGAGGCGCGGAGCTGCAACCTCCGCTCAAGGCGGTTCGAGTCCGCCGGGGTGCTCCACCTTTCCACCCACGCAGTTATTCCGTTCTGATGTCCCTGCCGCCTTGGTCATGCCGCCCGTGACGCCGCCCTCGTAGCGCGGAAGGCCGGGTTGAACCCCCGGAGGCGGCTCCAAAACCGAAGCCCGAAAGGAGGCTTCCCATGACCCGCACCACCCGACAGCACCGCACCCGCACCGTCCTGGCCCTCGACGCCCAGTACATGCCCATGGTCGAGATCTCGCGCCGCAAGGCACTCAAGGCGCTGGCCACGGGCCGGGCCCAGGCCCTGGATCTGCGCACCTGGTCGGCCCTCGGCCTGCATGAGGTCGCCTCCATGCCCTTCCACGCCGTGGTCTTCCCCCGGGCCAAGGCGGTGAACGAGCTGAAGCTGGGCCATGGCCGCGGCACGAGTGGCGTCCTGCGCCGGGACGGCTACCGCTGCCAGTACGCCGGCTGCTCCCGCCGGGGCACCACCCTCGACCACGTGATCCCCCGCTGCCAGGGCGGACTCAGCACCTGGAGCAACCTCGTGGCCTGCTGCCTCGCCTGCAACAGCCGCAAGGGCGGCCGCACCCCCGAACAGGCGGGCATGGCCCTCAAGGCCCCGGTGCGCTCGCCCAGGGCCCTGCTGCTGGCGCGTTTCCACGCGCTGGTGGCGGGCGAGGCATGAAGGAAGGCCCGGAATTCCGGGCCTTCCAATTCTGCTGAGACCAGGCGCGGAAACCTCTGCCTTTTCGAACACCCGGCCAGATGCTGAAGTGGAGGGAACACCTTCCACGGAAACCAAGTCCGGATGCCCATGACCCTGAGGCGAGCCTCGCTCCTCGAAGCGCACCAGCAACCGCGGTTCTCGGCTGAGGACCGGGCCCTGCTGGAGAGGGCGACCTCGACGGGCGAGCTTCTGGAGCTGGGCGACCTGCATGACTCATGGAATGCAGCGCCCGGCCAAGACCATCCTCTGGCCACAGCCCTGCTGTACGACCGCGTCCTTCGCAGGAGCGAGAACCGGGCCTTCCTGCAGCGCGTGATCGAGGGCCACGGCGAAGTAGACCCTTCGCAATTCAAGGTCGGCCTCGTTCCGGGAGCCTTCTACCGGGAGCACGCCCACACCGGTGCCGATGGCGCCTGGATCGCAAGCCTGCTCGAGGACCTGGGGCTGCGGACCGAGCTGATCCCCGTTCACAGCTTCGGCAGGGTCGAGGAGAACGCCCGGATCATCCTCGAATGGCTGCAGCGCCAGACGGCGGCGAATCTGGCCATCATCAGCCTGAGCAAGGGGGGCGCCGAGTGCCGGACTGCCCTGCAGATGAGCGGGTGCACAGGATGGGAGTCCGTCAAGGCCTGGGTCAGCCTCAGCGGCCTGGCCCAAGGCACGCCGCTCGTCGCCTGGCTCCGCGGGCGGCGGCTGCGCATGGTCGGTGTCCGCTTCCTCCTCTGGTGCCGCGGCCAGTCCTTCCGCGCCGCCGAGGACATCCGGCACGACGATGGAGACCTTTCCACGGCATGGCCTGAATTGCCCCCCCACCTCCGGCTGGTGCACGTCATCGCCTTTCCCTTGGCGCACCATCTCCGGCACCCCTGGGCGCCGAAGGCCTATCGACGCCTTTCTCCCTTGGGGCCCAGCGATGGGGGAGGGTTCCTCCTGGCGGACGCAGCAAGGTTGCCGGGCATCCTCTGCCCCGTGTGGGGCGTGGACCACTACCTGGATCCGGCCTGGGATTCAGCCGCGTTCTTAAGGAACCTGATCCTGGAGGCCCTGACGCCTGCGCCCACCCTCACCCCGGGAACACCATCACGGGGCTCCACGGGCTGCGGGTCCCGCTCCACTTCCCTTGGGAACTGAATCTGCCCTTCCGGCCTGAAGCGGCACCCATCTACCTTTCCATCAGTCCGGTCATGACCTTGGTGGCGTTCTCGCTGCGGAAGGATCCCGCCGCCCTCGTGAGACTGCGGCGCGTCTTCGTCGCAGAGATCCTAGTGGCGGGAGCCTTCTTCCTGCTGCTTCCTGCGGAACTGGCGACGGGTTTCGCCCGCTCAGCCCCAGCCCCCTGGACGGCCTGGGGGGAGGCCTGTGCAGTGGTGGGCCTGCGCTACAACCTCTTCCCCTCCCTGCATGTGGCCTTCGCAGTCTCAACCGCGTGGAACGCGACCAGGAAGGCGCGGCCTTGGCTGCTGCTCTGGGCCGGCCTTGTCGCCGCCGCGACCCTGCTCCTGCATCTGCATCATGTCCTCGACGTGTTGGGAGGCGTGCTGTTGGCCTGGATAGTGGAGAATCGGATCAGGTCCTTCCCTCCATGTCCCCCACCCAACCCATCCCAGCCCGCCTGAACCTGGCCTTGAGTGCCTTCTCTGTTGGCAGCTGCCTTGCCCTGCTGACCCTTGCCTCGCATGCGCCGGCACTCTGGCAGCGCGCCCTGGCGGTGGGGTGTTTCGCACTGCTCGCGAACACGGTTTTCTCCCTGCTGCACGAATCCGTCCATCGCATCCTCCATCCGACACCATGGATCAATGAGACCGCCGGTGTCGTCCTGGCGGCGATGTTCCCCACCTCGCTGGCCTTTCAACGGGCCTGCCATCTCGGGCACCATCGCCGGAACCGGACTGACGCGGAGCTTTTCGACCAGTTCCGTCCCCAGGACAGCCGCTTCTTGAAGTCCGTTCAGTTCTACGGGATCTTCACGGGGTTTTACTGGCCCATCGTGCCCCTCGGTTGCGCCCTCATCGCGCTGCTCCCCTGGCTTCCCCGATACCTGGCCAAGCATGGTGGCGGAGCCCAGGGGCAGACCGGCACAGTGGCGATGCTCGCAGGCGTGGCCAATGTCGCGCCATATCGCACCCCTCTGGAAGCTCTGTTCGCCATCCTCCTCCACGGCTCCCTGATTGCGTCGGGACTCCTCACTTGGAAGGCTTGGTTGCTCTGCTATCTGGCCTTCGGTTGGATCTGGGGCTCCCTCCAGTACGCGGACCACGCCTTTTCAGTCCGCCACATCCGCGAAGGGGCCTGGAACTTGCGCGTAAGCGCGCCCGTGCGCTGGCTCTTCCTCAATTACCACTTGCACCTCAACCACCACCGCCGACCCGACGTCCCGTGGCTTCACCTTCCCGAGCAATCGCGTGAAGCTGATCCCTACCCGAGTTTCTGGAAGATCTACCGGCAGATGTGGCGCGGACCGCGTCCCGCTGCATCCCCAGACACACTCAAGGCAGACCCCGCGCTCGATCGAATCCTTGAGGTTCAGGCGTGATCAAGGCGCCATGGTTAGTTGCGCTGGAACGATGGGGGAGCGCGTGGCCCATGACGGAGGGCTGGATTCCCCTGGCGCCCGAGAAGTTGATCGGGCACCAACCGGTGGCCCGGGAGTCCGCGGGCCTTTCCTTCGTGCTATGGCGGGATGGTTCCGGAGAGATTCGGGCCGCCCTCAACCAATGCCCGCACATGGGCGTGCGCCTGGAGTCGGGTGCGGTGGATGCGTCTGGACGTCTCCGTTGCCCCCTGCATGGCTGGGCCTTCGGATCCGATGGACGGTGCATGGAGGCCCCTGGGCACACGCAGGTCCCGGATCGAGGTTTGCGGGGGTTCCCCACGGAAAAGGCCTACGGCTGGGTCTTCGGGCACCTGGGGCCTGCGCCGGTCCATCCCTTTCCCCGCTTTTCTGACCCGGAACTGTACGTCGCCGAGCCCATTCTCCTTCAGGCGGAATTGCCCTGGTACCTGCTTGCCGCCAACGGGTTCGACGTGCCGCATTTCGAGCATGTCCACGGCCGCCGCCCGAGGTGTCCATCAACAATTTCGACTCCGCATCCGGAGGCGATCGAGGTGGAACATGAATTCGATATCGTGGGCCGATCCCTCCCGGACTGTTTACTGCGTTGGGTGGACGGAGGCCCCGTTCGAATGACCTACACAGTCTGGAGCGGACATGCAGTCCTGGCCGAGATGCGATTCCGGCGATTCACCAGCCGGCTTGCGATTTTCATCCTTCCGGATAGGCCCGGCCGCACCCTGATCCAGATTTGGCCCTTGAGCGCCTCGCGCCTGGATCAACCCCTCCGCCGCTGGATGACGCGAGAGTTCTTCGCGCGTGAGATCCAGAAGATCCGGGGGGGCCTGCTCCATCGAGAATCGCTCACGCTGGTGGACCAGGGACAGTCGACCTACCTCTCTTGGGTCGCCGAGCGCCTGCTGGCACAGAACCGGGTAGAGTGAACCACCTTTCCCCTGGAGTCCCCATGCGCCTGCGGAGCCTGGCCCTTTCCCTGCTCTTCGTTTTCGGCGGCCTCACCGCCCAGAGCCCCGACGAGACCCATGACGCCCTCCGGAAGATGAAGGGGGAGATCGTCGCCGCCGCCAACAGGAAGGACTACGCGGCCCTGGTGAACCAGATGCACCCCAACGTGGTGATCACCTGGCAGGACGCCCAGGTCTGCCGCGGGCGGGCCCAGGTGGAGGCCTACATGCGCCGGATGTCGGAGGGGCCCAAGGCCCTCGTGGAGTCCTTCCAGACCGATCCGACGGTGGACGAGCTGACCATCCTCTACGGGGAAACGGGCGTGGCGTTCGGGGGCTCCACGGACACCTTCAAGCTCCGGGGCCGCATGGGCTTCACCCAGAAGAGCCGCTGGACCGCCACCATGGTGAAGCACGAAGGACGTTGGGTGCTGGCGAGCCTCCACGCCAGCGTGGACGTCTTCGACAACCCGCTCCTCTCCGCCGCCAAGAAGACCGGCCTGGGCCTGGGCCTCGGCGGCCTGGTGCTCGGCCTCGTCATCGGCTGGATGGCGGGGCGGCGGAAGCGCTGAGCTCCCGCCGGAACCAGCGGAGGAGGCGGTAGAGCGTCTCGCCGGCGGCCGCGGTGCGCATGAGGTGGTCGCATCCCCACAGGGGGAAGACCTCGCCCGGCGGCAGGGATTCGGCGAGGAGGACCATGCCGTCGGTGGGGCCTTGCGCTTTCAACTCGGCAAAGCGGGCCTGCAGGGGATTCTGGACCTGGCATTCGAGGGGGATGGGCAGGAGGGTCACCAGGCGCGCCCCCCGCAGTTCCGGAAAGGGGCGCTGCCACAAGGGGTGGCCAGGCATTGCCTCCTCCACCGCTTCGAAGGGCAGCCCGTGGACCCTGGCCAGGATCCGTCCCGCCATGCGCCG
>JBGASS010000116.1:0-7385 GCA_044229555.1 Holophagaceae bacterium | reverse complement strand
AGCCCAAGGAGTTCACCCTCAGCGGCATCTCGGGCATCCACGATCCCTTCGACATCGGCTCGGGGAACCTCATCCCCATCAACGCGCCCCCCGGGATGGCGGCCCCGGCGCCTCCCGAGGCTCCGGTTCCCACGGCGGTGGGATCGCGCACCTTCCCGGACCACCAGGACAGCCTGCACGGGGTGCTGGAGGAGTACGGGAACTACTACCTGCTGGAGAAGGTGGCCGTGGGCGGCATGGCGGAGCTCTTCAAGGCCAAGCAGCGGGGCGTGCACAACTTCCAGAAGATCGTCGCCATCAAGCGCATCCTGCCCCACCTCTCGGACAACGACGAGTTCGTCACCATGTTCATCGACGAGGCCAAGCTGGCGGCCCAGCTGACCCACCCGAACATCGTGCAGATCTTCGACCTGGGGAAGGCCTCGGGGAGCTACTACATCGCCATGGAGTACGTGGACGGCCGGGACCTGCGCTCCCTCCTGCGCAAGGTCCGCGAGTACGGCATCCCCTTCCCCGAATCCGCCGCGGCCTTCGTGGCGGCGCGGGTGGCCGGCGCCCTGGACTACGCCCACCGCAAGCGGGGCATGAACGACAAGGAGCTGAAGTTGGTCCACCGGGACATCAGCCCCCAGAACATCCTCATCAGCTACGACGGCGCGGTGAAGCTGGTGGACTTCGGCATCGCCAAGGCCGCCACCAAGAACAGCCAGACCATGGCCGGCGCCCTGAAGGGCAAGCTGCTCTACATGAGCCCCGAGCAGGCCATGGGCAACCCCCTGGACAGCCGCTCGGACATCTACTCCCTGGGCCTGGTGCTCTTCGAGCTGCTCACCGGGGAACGCTGCTTCCAGGCGGACTCGGAGCTGGGCGTGCTGGAAAAAGTCCGCATGGGCCGGGTCATGGACGTGAAGGCCCTGAACCCCCACCTCAGCAAGGAGATGGCCGACATCGTCAACAAGGCCCTCACCAAGAGCGTGGAGACCCGCTACTCCTCGGCCCGCCTCATCGAGCGGGACCTGAAGGACTGGATGAAGAAGCACGGGGGCGAGCCCACGGAGCACGAGGTGGCGGACTACGTCCACGCCCTGCTGCGGGGCACGAAGGAGGAGGTGGAGGAGGTCTTGGCGGCCAAGTTCCACACCCAGGTCCGGCCTTCCCTGCCCGCCCAGACCCCCGCGGCCCAGGCGGAGGACGCCCCCACCACCGCCAAGCCCCTCCCGGCTCCGGCCCCGGTCCAGCCCCGCGGCCCCCAGGTCCCCCTGCCGGAAATCACCCTCAGCGGGGTCACCCGGCGCCCCAAGTGGATCGTGCCGGCCATCCTCGCCCTGCTGGGGCTCGTGGCGGTCCTCATCTACGTCGCCCTCTCCTCCCAGCCCAAGGGGTAGGGGCCCCGGCGGGGCAAATCCTGAAAAAAGTGATATTCGCCCCGGTTGCGGCCCAATCCGATGCTTGTATTCTTGACACCCTAACCCCGGCCACCCCACCAACCCACTGGAGCACGCCATGGAACTCAGCAAGGACCAACAAGCCTTCTACGAGCAGACCCGTTCCCGCTGCCGCGCCGAGGTCGAGCAGATCAACAACACCATCGCCTCCGAAGTGCAGCGCGTGAAGGATCTCCTCACCCACCTGAGCAACCAGAAGGCCGCGGTCCTCCAGATGTACGGTGCCTCCTGCGCGGTGCTGGGGGTGGACAACGACCTGGCGGAAGAGGAAGGGATGAACATCGAGTTCTGAACGAGGGGTTCAGGATCGACGAAACGCGCGCCCGCAGGGGCGCGCGTGTGTTTTCTGGAGAAGGGTTGGGAGCCCGGGCGGCGCCACCTGCGGGGCAGGGTGGGCAGAACGCAAACAGACTCAAGGCCGGATGCGGGGCCTTCGGGGCCACGCCGCGCCCGGGAGCTTCAGGGAGGCGGAGGCTCCTGGCAGGCCATCGGCGTCCCACTTGTTCTCCACGAAGGGGACGGTTCCAGGTTCATGCTCCTACCGCGCTCACGCCTGGTCGCACCTCGCTCAAGCACGGCCCAAGGACGGCCGCGCTTGAGCGAGGTGCCTTTTCAAGGTCGACGTCAACGTCACGATCAACGGACAGCATGAGGTGGACCCATCGAGGGCAACCTCAATCTCCAGCTTTGAACAGCGGCGCCGAGCACTTCGAACAGTTCGCCCGGTGGGGCGGATTCCTCGTCCCGCAGTGGTCGCAGAGCTGGTCCTTGGCGCGCTTGCGGCGCCACATGCGGAGGTAGAGCAGGCCCAGGGCCAGCAGCAGCAGGCCGGCCTTCTGGGGGCCGCTGAAGACGAGGCCGGTGGGGCTCTTCACGGGCTTGGCGGGGGGCTCCTGGAGCTGGACCGAGGGCTGGGCCGTCACCGCGAGCCGCATCTCAGTTGTCCACCTTGAGGATCGCCAGGAAGGCTTCCTGGGGGATCTCGACGCTCCCGATGGACTTCATCCGCTTCTTGCCTTCCTTCTGCTTGTTCAGCAGCTTCTTCTTCCGGCTGATGTCGCCGCCGTAGCACTTGGCCAGCACGTCCTTGCGCCGGGCCTTCACGTTGGTGCGGGCGATGATCTTGGCGCCGATGGCGGCCTGGATGGCCACGTCGAACATCTGCTGGTGGATGACTTCCTTCATCTTGCCGCAGAGGGCGTGGCCCAGGGTCGTGCTCTTGGAGCGGTGGACCAGGATGGAGAGGGCGTCCACGGTCTCGCCGTTCACCAGGATGTCCATCTTCACCAGGTCCGACTCCACGTAGTGCTTCATGTGGTAGTCGAAGCTGGCGTAGCCCTTGGAGATGGACTTGAGCTTGTCGTAGAAGTCCAGCACCACCTCGTTCAGCGGCAGCTCGTAGACCAGCATCACCCGGTCCGTGCTCACGTATTCCAGCTTCTGCTGGATGCCCCGGCGCTCCTCGCAGAGCTTGATCAGCCCGCCCACGAAGTCCGTGCGGGTGAGGATGGTGGCCTCGATGATGGGCTCCTCGATGCGGGCGATGCGCTGGAGGGCCGGCAGCTTCGACGGATTGTCGACGATGACCTCGGTCTCGTCCGTGAGGAAGACGTGGTAGCGCACCGAAGGGGCGGTGGTGATGAGGTCCAGGTCGAATTCCCGCTCCAGGCGCTCCTGCACGATCTCCATGTGGAGCAGGCCCAGGAAGCCGCAGCGGAAGCCGAAGCCCAGCGCCGTGGAGGTCTCGGGCTCGTAGGTGAAGCTGCTGTCGTTGAGACGCAGCTTCTCCATGGCGTTGCGCAGGTTCTCGAAGTCGTCGCTGGAGGTGGGGAAGATGCCCGCGAAGACCACCGGCTGGATCTCCTTGAAGCCCTTCAGCATCTCCGTGGCGGGCTTCGTGCTGTGGGTGAGGGCGTGGGTGATGGTGTCGCCCACCTTCACGTCCGAAAGCTGCTTGATGGAGCCCACCAGGTAGCCCACCTCCCCCACGGAGAGTTCGGACACCTTGTTCATCTTCGGGTCGAAGATGCCGATCTCGTCCACCCGGTGCTCGGTGCCGTTGGACATGAAGCGGATCTGCTCGCCGGCCCGCACCGTGCCGTTCATGACCCGGATGAGGCTCACGATGCCCCGGTAGGGATCGTAGTAGCAGTCGAAGATGAGGGCCTGCAGGGGCGCGGCGGGATCGCCCACCGGATGCGGGATGCACTCCACGATGCGCTCCAGCACCTCCAGGCAGTTCTCGCCGGTCTTGGCCGACACGTTCACGCTGTGGGCCGTGTCCACCAGGCCGATCACCGTATCGATCTGGTGCAGCACCTTCTCGGGATCGCTGGAGGGCAGGTCGGTCTTGTTGAGGACGGGGAAGACTTCGAGCCCATTTTCGAGGGCCAAATAAGTGTTGGCGAGGGTCTGGGCCTCCACGCCCTGGGTGGAGTCCACCACCAGGATGGCGCCTTCGCAGGCGGCGAGGCTGCGGCTCACCTCGTAGGTGAAGTCCACGTGGCCCGGGGTGTCGATGAGGTTGAGGGTGTAGGTCTTCCCGTCCTTCGCCGTGTAGAGGCAGGTGACGGCGTGGGCCTTGATGGTGATGCCCCGCTCCCGTTCCAGGTCCATGTCGTCCAGCATCTGGGCGTGCATGTCCCGCATGGCCACGGTCTTCGTGAGCTCCAGGAGCCGGTCGGCAAGGGTCGACTTGCCGTGGTCGATGTGGGCCACGATGGAGAAATTGCGGATGAGCTTCGGATCAGTCACTCAAAACCTCGAACCCTCCATTGTATCGTTGGCGGGATGCCGCGTCTGCACTGGATCTTCCCCGCCCTGGCCGCCGTCCTCCTGGGCGGGCCGCTGCGCGCCTTTCCCTTCGAAGGCCGCGTCACCGACGGCCGGCGGGGCCTCGAGGGCTGCCGGGTCTACGCGGACCGGCTCCACCGCCCCCCGGGCCTCGCGGCGGCCACGGCCTCGGCCCTCACGGACGGCCACGGCCGCTTCCGCCTCGAACTCCAGGCCGGCGACGCCGTCCTGGCGGTGGAGAAGGAGGGCTGGACCCGGGACCTGGCGCCCCTGGCGGCCTTCCGGGAAGGCCTCGTCCTGCGGCCCGCGGCGGACTACCGCATCGAGCGGGCCCTGGTGGTCCGCTTCGAGCGCGCCCGGGGCGAGGTCCGGGTGGACGAGGGGCTGCTGCGGCGGCGCCTCTTCAGCCGGGAGCCCAACGTCAGCAGCGTGGCGAACTACCTCTACGAAGTGTCCAAGGGCGCCCTCAGCCTGGAGGAGGGCGGCTGGCACCGGATGCCCCCCAGCCGGGAGTTCCCGCAGCTGCGGGATGCGCTCCGCACCCGCCTGGTGAACCGGGCCCTGGGGGAACTGCGGGACCGCGACCTCTCGGGCCTGGACCGCGTCAACAACGCCACCGGCGCCCTGAGCCCCGACGGCAAGCCGGACCATCTCTGGGTCTTCGCCCCCGGTCCCGCCCGGGCGGTCACCAGCGACAGCCGGCACCTGACCCCGCTGTGCTTCCTCATGCCCCTGCCGTGGAAGCCGAGCGTCACGTGGCCCGTGGTGCTGGCCACGGAGGAGTCCCCCATCGGCCTGCTGGTCCACGAAGCCTTCCACGCCATGGGGGAGCACCGGGCGGACGACCTCTATCTGGACTGCGACCACCCCATGACCGCCGGCCTCTGGGACCTCATGGACGCGGGCCAGTACCTCGGCTGGGAGGCCCCCGAGCCCGCGGCCAGCGGGTGGATGGACGGGATCGGCGCCAGCCCCAGCCAGCCGGGCCCCTGGGTGCGCGCGGACCTCTGGTACCGGGGCCGCTTCCGGGATTCGGTGAACCTCCGCGAGCTGGAGGGGAGGGCCTGGGAAGGCTGGCTGGATCCCCTCGAGCGGGCCCCCGGCGCGGAGCTCCAGGCCCTGCGGGTGCCCGACCCGCGGCGCGAAGGCACCTTCTGGGAGCTCTCGCTGCGCCGCCCCTGGGGCTTCGACGGCGGCCGCATCGGCGACCGCCACGGGCCCGGCACCCAGGGGCTCATCGTGGCCCGGGTGGATCCCTCCCTGCTCAGCGAGCGGCAGCCCCTGGGCCCGGTGCATGTGGTGGACGCCCATCCGGGCACGGCGCTGCCCCTCAAGCCGCGCCTGCCCTGCGGCCGCCACGAGCTGGACGACGCCGCCTTCAACCTGGGGCCCGGCGAGAACCCGCGGGGTTCCGAGGGCGCCCTCAGCTGGGAGGTGCTGGCCAGCGACGGACTGGGCAGGATGAAGGTGCGGGTGCGCCTCGCCCCGCCCCCCACGACGGAGGTCCCGTGATTCCGCTCCTGCTGCCCCCCGCCCTCGTGCAGGCTCCTGCCCAGGCCCAGCTCCCTCCGCCCGCGAAGCGCCACGACGTGGACCTCGTCCTCGACGACTGGCACCTCGCCGCGGCCCAGGCGGACGAGGCGCGCTACTTCGGGCACTTCGCCGAAGGCGCGGTCTTCCTCGGCACCGACGCCACGGAGCGCTGGACCAAGGCCGAGTTCCGCGCCTGGTCGGCGCCCTTCTTCAAGCGGGGCCGCGCCTGGTCCTTCCGGGCGGCGGCGCGGCACCTCTCCATCAGCACGGATGGCCGCACGGCCTGGTTCGACGAGGTGCTGGACACCCCGAACCTGGGCCCCGCCCGGGGCAGCGGCGTGCTGGTGAAGGAGGGCAAGGCCTGGAAGATCACCCAGTACAACCTCACCGTGCCGATCCCGAATCCGCTCATGAAGAGGGTCAAGGACCTCATCGAGGCGCATCTGAAGGGCGAGGCGGAGAAGGCGAAGGAGATCCGGAAGCCCTGAGGCGGGAGAGGATGCCTGGAAAGTGGCATGGCATCGGGGCTTCCAGCCCCTACACTGGACCCCGTGACCGCCGCCATGATCCTGGCCTCCGCCCAACCGCCGCTCCGACGACCGGGGTCCGGGGCCCTGGACGGAATCCTCTTGCGAAACGCTGAACGCCGGATGCCCCGGCCCGTGGGTGCCGGATGAGGCGCTGGGTCGCGGGCCTCTTCCTGGCGCTCAGCCTCTTCTACCTGGGCGCCGTCAGCACGGATCACTGCGAGGACCGGGTTTCGGACGACTGCGCGCCGATCTGCCACATCCTGTGCGCCGATGGCTGCGCCGTGGCGCCGCTCCCGCTCGGTCCGATCCCGCCGCCTCCGGACGCGCTGCCGCGCGCGCCCCATGAGCACGGGCAGGCGCCCGCCCTGGTGTCCCTCGTCATCGAACCGGAGAAGGACCCTCCGAAGGCCTGAGCCGCCCGCCCTGCGCGCCGAGCCGGGCCGTGCCCTGCCCGGGAATCCTCATCATCCTTCGAGGTCCGAATGAAACCCCTTCTCCTGGGGGCCTTGCCCTGCGTCCTGGTGGCGCAGGCGCCGCCGCCCCTTTCCTACGACGACATCCTCCAGCGGGCGCGGACCAGCCCTGAACAGCTCCGGACCGAGGCCCTCCTGGCGGGCCACGGGCGGCAGCTCCGCGGTTCCAGCGGTCTGCTCCGGGAAGGGCCTTCCTTCGGCCTTGCCGCGGGACCGCGCACCTCGCCGCTGTCTCCCCGCTCCACGGACCGGACCGTGGAGGTGGATCTGCCCCTCTTCCTGTCGCCTGGAACCCAGCGACGGCTGGAAGCGGCGCTCGGAAAGGCCGATCCCGCCCTCCGGGAATCCGCCCGCATCGAGGCGCGCTTCCGGCTTAGGAAGGCCTACCTGGACGCCTGGCTGTCGGAGCGGTTGCTCGGATTGCGAGAATCCGACTTGGGCACGGTTAGGACCTGGCTCAAGGCTGCGCAGATCCGGCTCGAGGCCGGAGCGGATCCCGCCTTACAGGTCAGCCTGGTGGAAGGCGAGGCCCTCTAGGCCCAGCTTGACCTCGATGAGGCCCGCCAGGCGCGCCTGGAAGACTGGGCGCACCTGCGAAGCCTCGCCGAGGT
>JBGASS010000115.1:0-7391 GCA_044229555.1 Holophagaceae bacterium | reverse complement strand
TACCCTTCCCACCCGCCCAGGCGGGACATAAGCTCAGAACCAGGCAGGGGAACCCCCTTTCATCTCGGACTGTCGACAAGCCCAAGATGCCTGAACGGCCCCCTGCCTACCTACTCACCCCGCAGATCCGCGAAGAACCTGATTTTTTGTGTCATGGGATCCTGGATGTCCTCGACGCGGATGCCGCAAACGACGCCCTTGATGTGAGAACTGTTCGGGTGGATCGCCGGGGCCTGATCGAAGAACGTCTGGAAATCAATGTTGACCCTGGTGTGGTGACCGAGCTGCTCGCGGCTGTAGCCCGTCAGCCAGCAGATGACCGTGTCGACCTCTTCCTTCGTCCGATTCTTGCGTTCGGCCTTCTGGACATAGAGCGGATAGACCGTCGTGAAAAGCAGCTTGGAGATCTCGCGTGGGGCCATGGGGACGCCTCATTGATTCTCGCGGATTCAATCACACAATCAGAATGCGCTTCGGATGAGCTTGATTCCAGCAGCGAGCTTGGAATTCTGCCCGGTGGATCCTCCGGGTCACCTCGTCCAGGTCCTGGAGCGCTCCTCGATGATGCAGTCATTCGCGCTTGCTGTGCGGCCCATGCCGGTGTGCAGCCCTGTTCCTTCCTTGATCTCGTCGGTGAGCATCCGGGAGCTCCAGGCCCCGGCGCAGGCCTGGCTCGCGGGTTCGGGGGCGGGGATGAGGAGGATGAAGACCCCGGGGGACCTGCGTCCTTGTCCGGGCCCGGGCGATTCATTCTCGTGAGTTGAAGATCAGGGGCAGCTCCGTTCGGGTTTCTCCCCATCAAGTCTGAGTTCATACGCCGTGCTGCGTCCGCCTCCTGGCGCCCTCTGCAGGATCCCTAACTCGATCAACTCATTGATGTCCCTCAGCGCGGTATCCGGCGAGCACTTGGCGATATCCGCCCACTTGCGGCTCGTGAGCTTGCCTTCGAAGCCGTCCAGGAGCTGGTTCAGCAGCCTGGCCTGCCGCTCATTGAGCGACACGCCGGCGCGGCGTTGCCAGAAGCGTGACTTCGACAGCACGCCGTCCAGGGTGTGGTGGGCGCTGTCCACGGCGCGGTGCAGGGTTTCCAAGAACCAGGTGAGCCACTCGGTGACGTCCAGCGTGCCCGCCTGGGTTCGTTCCAGGATCGCGTAGTAGGCCTTGCGCTCCCGCTGGATCTGGGCCGAGAGGCTATAGAAGCGCTGGGGACTGCCCTCGGCGCGGGCGAGCAGCAGGTCTCCCACGGCCCGTGCGATGCGGCCGTTGCCGTCGTCGAAGGGATGGACCGTCACGAACCACAGGTGGCCGAGCCCGGCCTTGATCAGGGGCGGCACCGGCGTCGACCCGTTCACCCAGGCCAGGAAGGCCGCCATTTCCTTCGGCAGACGCCGCGCGGGAGGCGCCTCGTAGTGGACCCGCTGCCGGTGCACCGGCCCGGAAACCACCTGCATCGGTCCGCCCTTGTCGTCGCGCCAGGCCCCGACCCGGATCCGCGCCAGACCGCTGTGGCCCGTCGGAAAGAGGGCCGCGTGCCAGCCGAAGAGGCGCTTCGCCGTCAATTGCTTGTCGTAGCGGGACGTCGCGTCCAGGACCATGTCCACCACGCCCTCCACGGGACGGTCCGCTGGCGCCAGGGCCCCCACCGGCACCCCCAGGCGGCGGGCGAGGGAGGAACGCACCGAGGCGACATTGAGGCGCTCGCCCTCGATCGCGCTGGTCTTCACCACGTCGTCCGTCAGGGCCGCCAGGCTCGCCTGGTCCCGGGAGGCCAGCCCAGCGTCCAGCAGGCGGCCCGAAAGGCGTCCCTGGGCCCGGCTGACCTCCGCCAGCGGATCCGCGAGCGCGGACAGGTCGAAGCGCCACTTGGGCCAGGCGCGATCCTCCCAGATGTAGCGATTATCTCCGCGATCCATGCGGAGAATATGTGGCCTAATCTCCGCATGCGCAAGATAAACTCCGCACGATCAGCGGGGATTGATAGGCTCAATCACCGCAGCCCGCTAGCCCCCCGCCGCCTTGGCCATCGGCCGGACCTGCGCGCAGAGCCTCTCGAAGCGGGGATCCCCGTGCAGGGCGGCGATGGCCGGATCGATGGCGAGGCGGGGATGGACTTGTCCCTGCTCCACGCAGCGGGCGAGGCCCCGCAGGGCCATGGCGACATCCGGGTGGCCGGGACCCATGGCCTTCTCGAGGATCGCCACCGCGCGCGCGTGCAGCGGCCCGGCTGCCTCGGGCCCTGATGGTAGGGGCCGGATCCGGGCCGGCAGGGGAAATCTCCGTTCCTGACCCGTTCCTCCCCGCCCGCGGACCCCGCCGGTCCCACCACGGTAGGATCGCGGCATCACCGTTCCTCCAGTGCCTCCCCTTCCCTCCGGAGTCCCCCATGCGCCGGCCCGCGCCCCTGCCGTCCGCCCTCCTCGCCCTCGCGGCCGCGGCGGGTTTCCTCGCCCCAGCGCCGCTGCGGGCTGGCACTCCCCCCGTCCGGGCTGGCCGACCCGCACCAATTCAGGCCCGGCGGCTCCAGGCCCTGTTCGACCGGGAATGGCGCTGGCGGCTGCGGGAGTTTCCAGAGCTGGCCACGGAGGCCGGCGTTCACGACTTCGACGACCGGCTTTCGGACCAGTCGCTCGAGGCCCTCGCCCGGCAGGACCGGGACTCGCGGGCCTTCCTGGCGGAGCTCGACGCCCTCGGCGCGAAGGGGCTGTCGGAGGAGGACCGGATCAACGCCGCCATCTTCCGGGACCAGCTCCAGGACCGCATCGCGGCCTACGGGTTTGGCGAGCACCTGCTGACCCTGAACGCGGATTCGGGCTTCCACTCGGGCTTCGCGGGAATCTGGCAGGGGATGCCCTTCCGCACCGCGCGGCACTACGAGAACTACCTGGCGCGGCTCCGGGCCTTCCCCCGGGCCATGGACCAGAACATCGCCCTGATGCGGGAAGGGCTGCGGCGCGGCATGACCATCCCGAAGGCCACCCTGGCGGGCGTGGACGATTCGGTGAAGCTCCTGATCGCCGACGATCCTGAGCAGAGCGCCCTCTGGAAGCCCTTCCAGCGCATGCCGGAACAGCTCCCCGCCGGCGAACGCGAGCGGCTGCGGGCCGATGGCCGCCAGGCGATCCGGGAGGCCGTCACGCCGGCCTACCGCCGCTTCCACGAATTCCTGGTCCGGGACTACGTCCCCGGCTGCCGCGAGAACCTCGCGGCCACGGCCCTTCCCGATGGCGAGGCCTACTACGCCTTC
The DNA here is from genome assembly GCA_044229555.1 of Holophagaceae bacterium. GTDB lineage: Bacteria > Acidobacteriota > Holophagae > Holophagales > Holophagaceae > JADJVL01. Next base: position 4,147 of record JBGASS010000115.1, on the reverse strand, counting down.
CTGATCCGCCGCTACACCACCGAGGACCGGACCGCGGACCAGATCCACCGGATCGGCCTCGCGCAGGTGGCGGCGATCCGCGCCGAGATGGACGCGGTGATCCACAACGTGGGGTTCCAGGGCAGCTTCGCGGCCTTCCTGGCCTTCCTGCGCTCGGACCCGCGCTTCTACGCCAAAACGCCCGAGGAGCTCCTCATGCGGGCCGCGTGGATCGCGAAGCAGATGGACGGCAAGCTGCCCTCGCTCTTCAAGACCCTGCCGCGCCAGCCCTACACCGTGGCGCCGGTCCCCGGCTTCCTCGCCCCCAAGTACACCGGCGGCCGCTACAACGGCGCGCCCCGGGACTCCACGGAGGCAGGCGCCTACTGGGTGAACACCTACGCCCTCGAAACGCGGCCCCTCTACAACCAGGAGGCCCTCACCTTCCACGAGGCCGTCCCCGGGCACCACCTCCAGGGCGCCCTCGCGGAGGAGGCGGAGGGCGTGCCGGAGTTCCGCAAGCACGCCTACATCTCGGCCTTCGGCGAAGGCTGGGGGCTCTACGCGGAGTGGCTGGGGAAGGAGGCCGGGTTCTACACGGATCCCTACAGCGAATTCGGGCGCCTCACCTACCAGATGTGGCGGGCCTGCCGCCTGGTGGTGGACACCGGCGTCCACGCCAAGGGCTGGACACGGCCGCAGGTGATGGACTACCTCGCCGCGAACACCGCCCTCTCCCTGCACGAGGTGGAGACGGAGACGGACCGCTACATCTCCTGGCCGGGCCAGGCCCTTTCCTACGAGATGGGCTACCTGAAGCTGCGGGCCCTCCGGGCCCGGGCCGAGGCCGAGCTCGGCGAGCGCTTCGACGTGCGTCTCTTCCACGACGCGGTGCTCCGCAATGGCTCCGTGCCCCTGCCGGTGCTCGAGAAGCAGGTGGAGCGGTTCATCGCGGAGCAGAAGGCACGGCGGTAGGGGCCTCGTCCGCGTCCGCCCCTCAGCGCGGCAGGGCCGCCAGCGCCGGACCGGGGTCGAAGGCCATCAGCCGCTGTTCGAGGGACGCCCCGTTCTGGGCCACCCAGGGCCCCAGGTCCGGCTTCGCGGGCTTGCCGTAGGAACGGCGCGCTCGCCGCGGCGAATTCAAGGGCCTGGCCGCCGCCCAGGAGGACGGCGATGAAGTGCTCGGCGGGCTTCTGGGCCGTGCGTGGCAGCGAGTTCGTCCGGAGGATCTTCCCCCTGGCGCTCTGGTAGGCGCCGAGCGTGCGGTTGGCCTGGGCGGCGAGGGCGTCGCCGTCGCGGATGGCGTCGTAGCGCCAGATCGTGAGCATCTCCGTCCAGCGGTTCAGGTCCTCCTGGCCGGCGGGCGTGAACTCGAACTGGCCGGCCTTGGACCAGCGCAGGTGGAACTCCGTGCCGTTGAAAGTCACCGCGGCGGGCTTGGGCTTGGGCGCCTTCGCGCCCTGGGCGGGCAGGGGGGCAACAGCGAGGGCCAGCGGGAGAATGGAGATCGGCGATCGGACCGGCATGCAGACCTCCAGGGCGGGGCGGGGATCCAGGAGTATAGGCTGCCGGAGGTCCCGGGCCGCGCTCACGGCCGAAAGGCGCGGACCTTCACCCAGGCCTCCAGCTCCTCCCAGAATCCCGGCACGAAGCGCCCCAGGTCGGTCCCGTGGAGATCGCTCCGGGTTTCCAGGAGCATGTGGGAGGCGTTGGCCAGCACCCGCACGGTGGCGTCGGGATTGCCGGAGTCCTTGAAGGCCTGGCGGAGCCGGGGTGCGCTGCGGGCGGTGGGCACCTGGGTGTCCAGGTCGGCGAGGAACCAGAGGACCGGGCACTTCACCGTGCGCAGGGTCGCGGCGGAATCCACGTCGCCGTTCCTGCGGAACCAGGTCCAGTTGGAGTTGTCCTTGGGCAGGGCCGCGGGGAAGGCGAAGGCCGCGAAGGACTCGGTCTGGATGGCTTTATAGGCGGCGTGGATCTCCTCCCAGGGTCGGCCGTCGGTGGCCATGCGTCCCGTGCGGCGAAGGAAGGCTTCGCCCTTTTGCAGCTGGTCCGCGGCCAGGCCCGCGGCTTTCATCTGGGAGAGCTGCTCGTGGACGATGTTCTCGGCCACGGTCATGCCGCTGCCGGAATGCAGCACCAGGAAGCTGACGTCCGGGGAGCGCGCCGCCAAGGAACCCACCCAGCCGCCCTGGCTGATGCCGATGACGCCCACCCGCGACGGGATGATGTCCGGCCGCGCCTGGAGGGCCCGCACGCCCGCCAGCACGTCCGCGGAGAGCTCCTCGAGGGAGGCCCGGCGCCAGTCGCCGCTGGACTGTCCCGTGCCGCGCTTGTCGAAGGCGAGGTAGGCCACGCCCAGGGGATAGAAGGTGGCGCCGTAGAGGGAGTCCCGGGTGAGGGGGCCCGAGCCGTGGGCGTAGACCACCGCGGGGAAGGGGCCCTTGCCTTCGGGGAGCACGAGGGTGCCCTTCAGTTCCACGTCCCCGTTCCTGAAGGCGATGGCTTCGGTGCGGCAGGGGAGCTTCTTCGCATACTGCAGGGCGGCGCCCTTCCACTGGATCGCGAGACCGCTGGCGCTGTGGTTCACCTCCAGGGCTACGGGGAAGTCGCCCTGCAGGCTTTCCCCGGCGAAGAAGGACGTGGTCGAACGCGGGTGGAGGAGGCGAGCCTCCCGGCTCTTCAGGTCCGTGAAGAGCAGCCCCGCCTCGCCCCCCAGGCCCGAAACGGGATTGAGGATCACGCGGTGGCCGGGGGCGACCTCGTAGGTGCCGAGGAGGGGCCGCAGCTCCGCCGGGGCAAGCTGCACGGTGGCGTAGCGACGGGCCAGTTCGGGAGACAGCAGGGCCTCGACGCGCAGCTCGTAGCGGCCCGGCGGCACGTCAGGTTCCAGGGGCTTGATCTCGAAGGTGTAGCCCCCGGAGGTGACGGCGTTCAGAGTGAGGGTTTCCGGCCCGTAGGAGCCCGTGGGTCCGTCCACCTCCGCCAGCTTCCCGCCGTCGGGCGCGAAGGCCGTGAGCACCAGGTCCATGCCCTTTTGCAGCGCGGTGAGCCGCAGCCGCGCGCCCGCCTCCAGGGCCAGCGTGAAGCGGTGCGTCTCGCCGGCCTTCAGGTCGCGGGCGATGGCCCTGGCGGGATCGAGGACGGTGGCCGGGGCTTCAGCCTGCGGGGAGGCCGCCTGAAGCGCCGCGGCCAGGGCGAGGCCGGCGGAGCGTCGGAGGAGAGGAAGGGTGTGGGTCACGGCAAGCCTCCGGCGAGGACGGGAATGCCTGGCTTACGGCTCGGTATTCGGCGGAGTTTAATCCACAAATCGATAGAGCCTGCACAAGTCATTTCCAACAAGCACTGACCCAAGGTATGGCGTGATTTCACTGCGCCTTCACATGGCTTCATCCGGGCTTCGGACGAATCGGCGAAAAGTATCCCAAACGCGCGCTCGATTCGATGGATTGCCTTGAATCACCCGCCTCACTCCAAGAAAGATTCGATGCCCATGAACAAACTTTCCTCGCGATTGGAACCAGAGCACTTTCCCCGAAGTGAAGTGACAGAACTCGAGGACCAACCAGGAATTCAATTCGCGATGTGTGGATTGATGCTCGATGGGTTGGGGTTCTTGGCCGTACCTCTAACCTTTTGCACGGTGCCATTGATTGGCAGATACGCCGTCTACTTGCTGATCGGGGCTAGGCTTCTTTTTCAGGCCGGGACTCTCCTCGCCATGATCGGAGTCCTCCACTTCCTTCATACGGCCATTAGGCTGCAACTGAAAACCCAGGACTGGCCAAGTTGTCGTGGACTCCTCTGTGCCTGGATGGTTCTGGCCTTGGGTTTCCTGGTTCTGCGGGAATTCGATCAGCCTCTCTGGCCCCGCAAGCACAGCCAGCGGACCCATGCCGGAGTGGTCAGCGAAGCTCAGCGGGCCAGCCTGGACAAATAGCCCGCTGGTGGTACAAGGCCCCTCAATTTCTTGAAGGGCACTTCGATCGTGACAACACTTAGTACGCCCGGACCGAGTGAATATTTTGGGTTCATCGCGGAATTCCGGGGAAGGCTGACCTGATTTTGAGGAAGAAGTAGGGGGCGTCCCGGTAGCCGTAGGCCATGCGTTTGAGGACTTTGATCTTGTTGTTGATGCCTTCGAGGACGGAGGTGTTCAGGTTCCAGC
>JBGASS010000114.1:0-7488 GCA_044229555.1 Holophagaceae bacterium | reverse complement strand
CGGTGGCCCTCGCCAACAACACCCCCTATGGCCTCGCTGCCAGCGTCTGGACGGAGAACATCAACCTGGCCCTCGACATCGCCCCCAAGGTCAAGGCCGGCGTGGTGTGGATCAACTGCACCAACCAGTTCGACGCCTCCGCGGGTTTCGGCGGCTATCGGGAATCCGGCTTTGGCCGGGAGGGCGGTCGCGAAGGCATGTGGGAGTACCTCAAGGCCAAGGCCGCGCCTGTTCCGGCGGCGCCTGCGGTGGAACCCTTCGAGGACGCGCCGGTGGATGGCGGCCTGCCCGGCATCGATCGCACGCCCAAGCTCTTCATCGGCGGGAAGCAGGCCCGCTCCGATTCGGGCTACAGCCTGACGGTCAAGGGCCCCGGCGGCCGGGCGGTCGGCGAAGTCGGCGACGGCAACCGCAAGGACCTGCGCAACGCGGTGGAGGCCGCCCACGCCGCCGAGGGCTGGGGCCGCAGCACCGGGCATCTCCGCGCCCAGATCCTCTACTACATCGCCGAGAACCTGTCGGCCCGCGCCGACGAGTTCGCCCGCCGGCTGAGGTCCATGACCGGCGTCTCCGCGATGGCCGCGAAGGCCGAGGTTGAAGCGTCGATCTCGCGCCTCTTCACCTACGGCGCCTGGGCGGACAAGTTCGACGGCGCTGTGCACAACGTGCCCATCCGCGGCGTGGCCCTGGCCATGCACGAACCCGTCGGCGTCCTCGGCCTCGCCTGCCCGGAAGGTTTCCCGCTCCTGGGTTTCGTCTCCCTGGTCGCTCCGGCCCTCGCCATGGGCAACACGGTGGTCGCGCTGCCTTCCCAGGCCCACCCGCTGGCCGCCACGGATTTCTATTCCGTGCTGGAGACCTCCGACCTGCCCGGGGGCGTGGTCAACATCGTCACCGGCGCCAAGGAGACCCTGGCCAAGGTGCTGGCGGAGCATGACGACGTGGATGGCGTCTGGCACTTCGGCACCCAGGCCGGCGCCGCGGCGGTGGAGCGCGCCTCCGCCGCCAACATGAAGCGCACCTGGACCGAGTGGACGGGCCGCGATTGGCTCGGCGCTGCGGGGGAGGGCAGGGAGTTCCTGCGCCATGCGACAGAAGTGAAGAACATCTGGATTCCCTACGGGGAGTGAGCCTTCCCGAGCCGGTTCCAGAACCCAGGCCCTGGTTGCGCCACGCCCCAGGGTTTTGACTTCATGAGCACCGGAGTCCGGCACGGCCAGCTTTTGGCCGTGCGGGACTCCGGTGCCAGACGCGCGAAGCGCGTCGTCCATCCCCGGTCCGGGAACGCAGGCCCGGGTCGCCGGCCCCTCGCTTAGCGAGACGATTTACCCCGCCGGCAGCGTGGCCAGCGTGAGCCAGAAGGCCTCGATGGAGGTCAGCAGGCCGGCGAAGGCATCCAGGTCCGTGGGCTTCACCAGGTAGGCGTTGGCGTGGGCCTCGTAGCAGCCCTGGATGTCCTTGTCCCCCATGCTGGACGTGAGGATCACCGTGGGGATCATCCGCAGCTCGGGGGAGCGCTTGATGCTGCGCAGCACTTCGAGACCGCCGACCCTGGGCATGTTCAGGTCCAGCAGGACGAGGTGGGGCCGCGGGGCGCTGGCGAAGGGCTCCTCCCGCCGCAGGAAGGCCAGGGCCTCCTCCCCGTCCTGGGCGGTGTGCAGGCGGCTGTCGACCTTCGAATCCTTCATGGCCTCCCGGATGAGGCGCACGTCCCCGGGGTTGTCGTCCACGACGAGGATCTCGATGGGGTTGGCTGGGCTCATGGCTGGCTCCTGTCCGCGGGAAGGGTGAAGCAGAAGGTGGAACCCTCGCCGGGGAGGGATTCCACCCAGATGCGGCCTCCGTGGCGCTCCACGATGCGCTTGCAGAACGCGAGGCCGATGCCGCTGCCCGGGTAGGCGTCCCGGGCGTGGAGGCGCTGGAAGAGGGTGAAGATGCGGTCGGCGTGCTTCACGTCGAAGCCCAGGCCGTTGTCCTTCACCCAGCAGCGCCAGGCGTCCCCCTCCCGGGCGGCGCCGATCCCGATCTCCAGGGGGCGGCCGGCCTGGCGGAACTTGAGGGCGTTGCCCAGGAGGTTCTGGAAGAGCTGGGTCAGCTGGCCGAGGTCCCCGGGCACTTCGGGGAGCGGGTCCCGCCGCAGCGCCGGGGCCGCCTCCTCCAGGGCCGCGCGGAGGTTCAGCAGCGCGCCGTCCAGGGCCGCGTCCAGGGGAAGGGGCAGCGCGCTGGGCGCGGCGGCATCCAGGCGGGCGTAGGCCAGCAGGTCGCGGATCATGGCCTGCATGGTCTTCGCGCCTTCGACCGCGAAGCGGATGTACTCGTCGGCGTCCGCGTCCAGCTGGCCCTGGTAGCGCCTGGCCAGGAGCTGGGTGAAGCTCGACACCATCCGCAGGGGTTCCTGGAGGTCGTGGCTCGCCACGTAGGCGAACTGCTCCAGCTCCGCGTTGGACCGCGCCAGGGCCTCCGCCCGGGCCTCCAGGGCCTCCTCGGCACGCTTGCGGTCGGTGATCTCGAAGCGGATGGCCAGGTGCTGCCAGGGGCGCCCGGCCTCGTCCAGGAAGGGGACGATGGTGGTGCCCACCCAGTAGAAGGAGCCGTCCTTCGCCCGGTTCTTGATCTCTCCCCGCCAGACCCTGCCGCCGGAAATGGTCTTCCAGAGTTCCTGGAAGAATGCCTTCGGGTGGTGGCCGCTGTTGATGATGCGGTGGTTCCGGCCCAGCAGCTCCTCCCGGCGGTACTGGGAAATCTTGCAGAAGCGGTCGTTGACGTAGGTGATGGTGCCCGCGGCGTCCGTGGTGGCCACGATGGCGCTTTCGTCCAGGGCCTGCTTCAGCTCCAGGAGCTCCCGCAGCGTCTGTTCCTGGGTTTTCATCGGGGCGAGGTCGGGTGGGGGCACGGGCGTCTGATTTCGGAGATGTGGAATCCGAATTTTAGTGGGCCGGTCCCCCGAGGCAAGGCTTCTCTCGGGCGGCCCGCGGCCTCCCGGCGGCTGTCCTTGCCCCTACCCCTGCCGCAGCTTCGCCGCGATGCGCTCCCGGAGGCTTTCCGGCACGAGATCCGAAAGGTTGCCCCCCATGCCGCCGATCTCCCTCACCAGCCGGGAACTCACGGCGGAATACTTCTCCTTGGGCATCAGGAAGACCGTTTCCAGGTCCGGCGCCAGCTTCCGGTTCATGAGGGCCATCTGGAATTCGTACTCGAAGTCGCTGAAGGCCCGCACGCCGCGGATGATGAAGCTGGCCTCCATCTGCTTGGCGTAGTCCACCAGCAGGCCATGGAAGCTGGTCACCTCGATGTTGGGATGGGAGGCCATCAGCTCCCGCAGGAAGGCCACCCGCTCCTCCACCGTGAAGGCCCCCTGTTTGGCCGGATTGTGCAGCACCGCCACGATGAGCTTGTCCACCAGCCGGTCCGCCCGCTGGATCACGTCCCAGTGGCCCATGGTCACGGGGTCGAAGGAGCCAGGGTAGATGGCGATGCGCAAGCGGACTCCGGAAGGTCGGGACCAGACTACCCGCAAGTCCAGGTCCGTGGTCACCGGGGGACGGGCGCAGCGCGACGAAGTCCGCGAAAGCCTCCTTCGAACGGCTCGCCAGGTTCTTCGCGGAGTGGCGCTGACGGCGAGGAGCCAGGCTCCCATCGCCCTCGCCACGGCCATCCAGATCGAAGGGCTGGAACGGAACCGGCGCGGGCCGGCTCGGAAACGGGTCAGAGATAGATGCGGAAGAAGACCAGGCCTTCGGGTTCCCAGCTGGCGAGGTAGCCCAGGGGCCGGGAGAGGTCATTGAGGCGGTCGAGGTTTACGGGATGGGTTGCCCAGGTCCGGGTCCGCCCCTCCGGGAAGAGCTCCGCGAGGGCCTGGAGGTGGGCGGGATCGGAGAGAATGAAGCGCTCCTCCACCCAGGCCCTTTCGCCCAATTCGATGATCGCCTGGAACTGCTGGCTCTGCGCCGTGCTCCTCATGGGATCCCCTCGCCGGATGGCCATGGCCGTGCTGAAACGTAGGGTCCAGGTCCGGGGCCCGTGTGTGTGGTGCATCACGAGTTTCGGGCGCGGCGCTCCCGGAGATGGAGGCAATGCAGCCGTTCTGGACTCGTGATCTCAACGACCCGCGGGCGGGCACGGGCCCTGAAACCCAGCTTCGGCAAGGGTCCGGGGCCTCCCAGGCCCATGCGGCGAAGGCGGTCCAGGAGCCCTGAGGATGTGACGGAGTGGGCAAAATCCCGGACCTACGCTTCCTGGGCATTCGCGGGGTGCCCCATGGTGAAGAAGATCCTCGTCGGCCTCGACTTTTCCGAACACAGCCGCCGCGCCCTTGCCAAGGCGGTGGCCTGGGGCCGCACCCTCGGGGTGCCGGTCACCGCGGTCCACGTGGTGGAACTGCCTTCGGTGGCCTCCTACTCCATGTACGCCTCCATGGGCGACCCCGCCTGGTTCCACGAGGCCAGGCCCAAGGCGGGCCTGCTCCTGGACACCTGGCTCGCGCCCTACGCCGAGGTCCAGCCCCTCATCCTCACCGGCGCGCCCGCGGAGGAGCTCATGGGGGCCGCGGACAAGGACACCCTCATCGTGCTGGGGCAGGTCGGGCACAGCGCCCTCGAGCACCTGCTCTTCGGCTCGACGGCGGCGAAGGTGGTCCGCCACGCCCCCTGCGACGTGCTGGTGGTGCGCACGGAGGCCGTGGTCTGACCTTCAGGGGACCGGCGCGTGCCGGTCCCCCGCCCGGGCTCCGCGGAATCACTCCCCGAACACGAACTCCCCCACGTCCACCATGCGGCTGTCGCCGCTGAGGCGCAGGATGGTGGACTTGTTCTCCACCTTGAAGGTGCCGTAGCGCAGGTAGAGCTCCAGCTTCACGGTGGTGGCGCCGATGACGGTCTGTTGGCGCGTGCCGTAGTAGTTGGCCTTGATGAGGTACTTGCCGGGGATGGCCTTCCTCAGCAGGAACTCCTCCGGGCCGTAGCCGCCGGTGACGTCGGCGCTGATGCGCCCGCCGAGGGCGGTGGCCTGGTGGCCGTAGAAGCAGGTCTCGCCCCGGGGATCCACGACGTGCAGGTCCATGTCGCTGTCGTTGGTGTCCCAGTTGAGCACCACGCGGATGTCCACCGGCAGGTTGCGCTGGAAGGCCTTCTCCATGCCTTTCACGTGGACGGCCTGCCGGGTCCGCGCGAGGAGCGCGTTCAGCTCGCCGAGGGCGATGAGGTTCACGTCCCGGAAGCGGGAATCCCAGCTGCCTTTCACCACGTCCCACAGGAGCTCCGCCGCCCGCTGGGGCTCGCCGCCCTCGGCGTAGGCCAGGGCCAGGTCGCGGCTGCTCTGGGGCTCCTCGGGCCTCCAGCGCTTCACCTTCTCGAAGACCCCCATGGCCAGGACGGGCTTGTGGACCTGCATGAGCCGGTGGCCGAGGACGCGGAAGAGGGCGGCATCTTCCAGCCTCAGCTCCGCCAGATTGGAGAGCACCCGCAGGGCGAGGCGCTCCGCGCCGTCCTGGCGCAGCAGGTCCGCCACGTCCAGGAAGAAGCCCGGCTGCTGCTCCCAGTCCTTGCGGAGGCGCAGGTAGGCGCCATACCGCTCGGCCTTCGGCAGCCCTTTCAGGGCCTTCAGGTAAGGGGTGTTCGGGTCCCAGGTCTTCAGCTGGATGGCCGCGGGACGGCTCGTCGAATCGTTGTCATCGAGGCCCGTCTCGGACCGGTCCTCGAGGGTCTTGGCCGCGTCCTGCCGCCCGGGCCCGCCGGCCCGCCGCTCCGCCTTCTTGCGCTCGCCGCGGGCCAGTGATTCCAGTTGCGGCGAGGGGGACGATGCCCTGTCCGCCGAGGCCGGCGGCGCTGGCGGAGCCGCGGCGGTGGGACGCGGCATCTCCCGGGGCGCTCCGCCCGCGACGCCGCCAGCGGCATAGCCATGCAGAGCCTGCCCGCGTCCGTCCTGCAGGACGTCCTTCTCCTTCATCGACGGCGGATTGAAGGCCTTCTCCCACCAGGCCTGGCGCTCCTTCCACTGGGCCAGCACCCGGTCCAAGCGCTCCTGCTCCTGGCGCTGGGCCACGGCGCCCTCGGCCTTGACGCGCTGCCAGTAGGCGTCGCGCATGTCCGCCGGCGGCACGATGCGGTAGCGCACGTAGTCCTCCAGGGCGTCCAGGACGATGAGCGAAGTTCCTTCGGTGACGATGGAGAAGCGCGTCCCGAGGTCCGTGATGGCGTCCTTGTTCCCCGCCGGATCCCGTTCCAGCTCTGCGAGCTTCTTCTGGGCCCACAGCCGCCGGGCGGGAGCCGCGCTGCCGGCGCCCGCGCCCACCTTCACCACCTTCGTGAAGGCGACCCCGCGGCCGAAGCCGAAGGCCAGGCGCAGGGTCGCCGAGTCCGATTCCAGGGCCCCCGCCAGCCCGAAGCCGCCCCGCACCAGGGCGCCCTTCGCCGGCAGCAGGGCCGAGACCTTGCCCTCCTGCACGGTGGCGCCAAGAAAGGCGAGAGGCTGCGTGCGCAGGGCGTCAAGAGCCTCGTCCACGGTGCCGGCGGACAGGTCCAGGAACTCCCCGCCGCTGCCCTCCGCCAGGCCCCGCAGGACGGCCGGAGCCGCCTGGGCGGCGCTGTTCACGGCGATCACCGGCGCGTCCGGCAGGGCGGCTTCGCGGGAGCCGAGGGTGGAGAGGCCGTCGCTGAAGAGCAGCACCTCGTCGGCCTTCTCGCCGGCGAGCTGCAGGGCGCCGAAGGTGGTGGCGCCGTCCAGGGCTTCGGCCTCGAGGGCGGCGCGCAGAGCTGCCGTGTCGCCTTCCCTGATGGCGAAACGCCGCACGGGCTCGGCTTCGTTGCGGAAGACGCAGAGGGCGACCTCCGCCGTGCCCAGGCGCTTCAGGTAGCGGGCCAGCAGGTCCAGCTCCCGGGCCCGGTCCCGCCTCGATGCGGAGGCGGAGGCGTCCCAGGCGATGAGCAGGCGGCGGGGGGCGGGCTTGGGGATCCGCTTCGCCGCGGGCACCAGGGCCGCATAGAAGTAGCGGCCGTCCTCCGCGTCCTCGAAGAAGCTGGCGGCGGCGTCCGGGGGGCGGGGGATGGCGAGCAGCAGGGGCCGCTCGGGCTGGAAATCGCGCCGGGAGGCTTCGGCGAGGTAGGCGCGCTGCCAGGGCCGCAGCTCGAAGCCTTCGAAGGGGCTCCCCTCCACGGCGGGCTTCAGCGCCTGTTCCAGGACCTGCGCCTTCAGGCTGAACTGGGCCACCGGCGCCGGCAGGTCCAAGGGCAGGGTGTAGCGCAGGGTGGACGGATCCTTGGCGGAAGCCCCCAGCTCCTGCTCGTAGGCGATGACCACACGCTTGGTCCCCCGGGCGGGGATGGGATAGACCCGCGCCTTGAAGACGTTTCCCTCCAGCTTCTCCAGCAGGCCCGGATCCACGCCCCGGCGCACGATCTCCTCGAAGGCCTGGCGGCCCTTGGCCTTGTCCACCACCACGCCTTCCCGGAGGTGGCCGTTCACGTCCATGGCGAAGCGGGAGACGGTCTGGCC
>JBGASS010000113.1:0-7609 GCA_044229555.1 Holophagaceae bacterium | reverse complement strand
CCGCACCATCCAGCGCAGGAACATGCGCCAGCGCTTGCAGGCCGAGCCCTCCGCCGGGTCCGGCAGGTTGAAGCGCAGGCCGTAGGTGGCCGGCAGCTCGCGCCGCAGCCGGCGGACGAGGCGGGAGAGGGCCGCGTCCGCCCCTTCGCCCGCCGCGGGGAGGAGGTGATCTTCGAGGCCTGCGCCGCTCTCGCGGTCCAGCCGGGCCCAGGCGGCCAGCCAGTGGGCCAGGTCCGCGCCGGTGTGGAAGCGCCATTTCCAGCTCGAGAGGCTGGCCGCGAGTTCCGGCTGCGCGCCTTCGGCCCCGCGCTCCCGCAGCCAGGCGGCGGGGTGGGCGCCCAGGGGCGCGAGGACGATTTCGATGGCCCGCAGCATGGGCGCCACGCGGCCATAGGCCAGGTGCGCCGCCGCGAAGGCCGCCACCTCGCGGTCCATGGGCTCCGTGAAGCGCAAGGGGATCGCCAGGGGATCCAGGGCCAGGGCCTCGGGGGTCTCGTAGCGCTCCCGCAGGGCGAGGAGCCGCGCCTTCACGGAACCTGCTTCGCGGCGGGCGAAGGCGGCTCGAGGACGGCCTTCCCGGCGGTCACCGGCGCGAAGCTGCCGTCGAAGCGCCAGGCCTGGGTGTAGTGGCAGGCTTCGCAGGCGCCGGAGGCCGCGCCCCGGAACCGGCCCGTCACGCGGCCCCGGGCGTCGCCGGTGATCCAGATCCATTCCCCGGCCTCCTTGCTCATGGAGGTCATCACCACCCGCTCGCCCTTCCGGGTGAGGGATTCCTTCACGAGGCGGCTGCCGTCGGGCCAGGGGGCGGTGGCGCCCCGGTCGAGGGCGGCGCCGGCGACGGCGTTGGCGTAGGTCCGCTGCAGGAGGCCGCGGTGGGGACCGGCCTGGCTGAGGCGGGCTTCCGCGAGGAGGCGCCAGCCCCGCAGGTCGGGCAGGCGGGCCGGGTCGCCGTCGCCAGGGGCTGGGGCCGGAAGGGCCGGAGCCTCCGCCACCAGAGGACGGGCCGGGGGGGGGCGCCGCGGCCCGCAGCCGAGGGCCAGCAGGGCGCAGAGGGGGACCATCGGGAGGACGCGCATGGGTCATTGTGATGCAGGCGGCGGCGCTTCCGTGCCCCGACCCCGGGTCAGGCCCGGGGAATAGCCTTGGCTCGCAAGGCTTTCGCCGCTATTCTGGTGCGCTGGCCCGCGACCTCCCCCCGGCGCCGCCTGGAGACCCACCCACCTATGAACAAGCGCAACCTCGGCAGCCTGGCGGATCTCGCGAAGATCATCGAGGAATCCGTCAATCCCGAATCCACCGTCCGCGAGGACCGCAAGGTTGTGAAGGCCAAGAAATCCGACGGCCGCAAGTCGGTGCAGATGAAGGCCAAGGTGGTGGATCCCAAGCGCAAGGCCTGGCACGACCGCCGCCTCCGGGAGAAGGCCGCCGCGGAGAGCGCGCCAAAGGCCGCCGTCCAGGCACCGGAGAATCCCGTCAAGCCCGCCCTCACCAAGGCCGTGGCCACCAACCTCACCGGCAGCCTGCTGAGCACCCTGGCGGCGGTGAAGGACGCGAAGCCCAAGCAGGAGGGCAGCGGCAAGAAGGCCGAGGCCTGGCGCCGCAAGCCCGGGGATCCGATCTTCTAGCGGGACTTGAGGAGCGGGCAGTGCCGTGCTGGACGGTTCATTCGCCCCACTTGTGCCGGCTTCGGCTTCGGCAGCACCCACCCATGGAAAGGGCCGCGCACGCGGCCCTTTCCATTCCCGGAGGCTGGGGGCGCGTCAGCCCTGGGGGCTCAGCACCGCCGCGTACTTCCGGGCGATCCAGGTCTGCCCCAGGGGCTTCTCCAGGCCTCCCTGGCGCAGCTCGCCGAGGTGCTGGAGGGTCAGGTCCAGCACCGGCGTGTCGGAGCCGATCTCGCCGCCCTGCAGCATCGCCTCGAGGCGGGTCTTGGGGACGGCCTGCAGGTTCCCGCCGGCGCGGACGAGGACCTTCTGGGCGTCGATGAGGGGCAGCTCCAGGAGATCCGACGCCTTGTAGACCTGGCGCAGCATGGCGTCGATGGCGCAGCCCGAAGGCTGGGTCAGCATGGTGCGCTCCGCCACCGCGAGGACCTGGCCGTCGAGGAGGGCGAAGGCGCTGTCGATGGGCTCGCCGTGGGACTTCCAGTGGGGGCGGAAGGATTCGAAGTGGGCCCTCAGCCTCGCCTGCTCCTCGGGCAGCAGGGGCCGGGGGAAGGCCGCCAGCCAGAGCCTCGCGTCGTCGGGAAAGCCATCGCAGGGCTGAAGCTGAAGGGCGTCATGCGGCATGGAGGCCTCGGGTGGGCTCCAGTGTATGTCTTTTTCAGGAGCGGGGCATGCGGAGGCTGGCGCGCCTCCGCGAAGCCCGCTCGCGGAGCGGTTCTCCAGGTCGATCGCGGCCCACGTGATGCGCACGAGGGGCCGCGCGGCCTTCAGCCCGCCGGTCAGCCGCCGCGCGGGAGGCCACGAGGCGCGCCGACGTGGTTCCCAGCACGTGCACCTCCGCGAGGCCGTGGGCCCTCAGCGTCCCGCCGGTCTGCACGAGGTCCACGATGGCGTCCGCGAGGCCGAGGATGGGGGCCAGCTCGACGCTGCTGGCGAGGGGCAGGAGCTCGGCGGTGAGGGCCTCCTTCGCCAGCCACGCCGCGGTGGCCCGGGGGAACTTGGTGGCGAGGCGCAGGTGGGGGCGGCGGCGCAGCGACTCCACCGAGGTCCCCGCCGCGGCGCAGAGGGAGAGGCGGCAGCTCCCGAAGCGCAGGTCCGCGAGCTCCAGCAGGTCCTCGGCGGATTCGTCCAGGGTGTCCGAGCCCACGATGCCGAAGGCCGCGATGCCCGCGGCCACGTAGCGGGGCAGGTCCGCGCCCTTCAGCAGCAGGATCTCCACCCCCGGGGTCGCGGTCGGGATGCGCAGGGCCCGGGACTTGAGCGCCCCTTCGTCCAGCGCGAGCTCCGTGCCCCGCAGCCTGGGCACCAGGTCGTCGCCGAGGCGGCCCTTGGGCAGGGCGATGAGCAGGCTCATGGGGCCTCCGGGTCGAAGAGCTCAGGCCGCGTCTCCGCCAGGTCCAGCAGGCGCGACAGGCGCAGGCAGAAACCCGCGGCCTTCCAGGGCCGGCCCAGCTCGGGGTAGAGGCCGTCGTAGCGGCCGCCGCTGGCCAGCTCCGCCTGGGCGCCCGGCGCCCAGAGGCGCAGGGTAGGGCCCGTGTAGAAGCCGATGCCCTGCACGTCCGCGGGATCCAGGCGCAGCTCCAGGCCCGGGGGCAGGAGGGGCGCGATGGCGCCGTGGGCACGGCGCAGGTGGGCGATCTCGTCCTCCAGCATGTCGGCGTAGGGGCTGGTGCGAAGGGGGTCCAGGCTCGCCGCGCCGTCCGGATCGGCGAGCAGGGCCTCCGCGTGGGCCAGCAGGCGGGGCGCGGCGGGATGCCCTTCCAGCGCCTCCGCCACCCGGTGGGCGGCGCGGCGGTGCAGGCCCCGGACCACGCGCTCGGCCTGGTCCCGGCCCAGGCCCTCGGCCTCCATGGGCCGCCTCAGCAGGGCGGCGTGGCCGAGCTGGAGGATGCCGCCCCTCAGGCCGAGGGCCGCGGGCATGGCGACCATGAGGCGGGCGAGCTCCACGTCCGCCTCCGCGCCGTCCTCGGCGGGATCCTGGATGCGCTCGCAGCCCACCTCGAAGCGTTCCACGGGCTCCCAGGGCTGGTGGGGGCGGCGGAAGACCGCGCCGGCGTACCTGATGCGCGAGGGCGCCGTGTCGAAGCGGGCGGCCAGCAGGCGCGCGAGGGCGAGGCTGAAGTCCCAGCGCAGGGCCACCAGGTCCGCGCCGTCGAAGAAGCGCACGGCTTCGGCCTCCATGGGTTCCCGCATCACCAGGCTCGGATGCAGCTCCCGGTAGCCGGCCGCCGCCAGCTGGTCCATGAGGATGCGCTCCCAGGCCCGCAGGCGCGCCGCGGGCTCGAAGAGCAGGTCGGGGAAGTGGGGCATGTGGGTGGGCATTGGGGGGCTCGGGCTTCAGGCTTCGGGCTGCGGGCTGCGCTGCGGGTGCCGCAGTTTCAGGACTTCAACGGCGTCGGCGAGGCCGAGCCCCGCGTTCACCAGCAGCAGGTCCAGGTGGAAGAGGAGGTCCGCGGCTTCGCCGAGAAGTTCCTCGCGCTGGGCCTCGCCGGCGGACCCGTCGAAGTTCTTCGCGGCGAGGATCACTTCGCCGGCCTCCTCCACCACCTTCTTCGCGATGCGGTCCGTGCCCTGGGCGAAGAGTTTCTCCGTGTAGCTGCCAACGGGGGAGGCGCTCGCCTTGCGCCCCTGGAGCAGGGCTTCCAGCCGCGCCATCCAGGGCCAGGACGTCTCGAGGGGTGCCTCGGAATCGAAGCAGGTGTCGGTGCCGCGATGGCAGGTGGGACCCTCCGCCTCCACGATGGCCAGCAGGGTGTCGCGGTCGCAGTCGGGGCGCAGGGCGAGCACGCGGAGGCGGTTCCCGCTGCGCTCGCCCTTGGTCCACAGGGCCTGCCGGGAACGGCTCCAGAAGGTCAGCAGCCCGGTCTCGGCGGTCCTCGCGAGGGCCTCCCGGTTCATCCAGCCCACCATGCGCACCTCTCCCGAGCGGTTCTGGACCACGCAGGGGAGGAGGCCTGCGGCGTCGAAGGCCAGGTCTGTCGGATCGGACGGAGTCATGAAACCTCCAGGCGGACGTCCTGCCCCGCGGCGCGGAGGAAGGACTTGAGTCTCGGGATGGGCAGGACGCCTTCGTGGAACAGGGTCGCGGCCAGCACGGCGTCCGCGCCCGCCTCCAGGGCCGCGAGGAAGTGGGCCTCTTCGCCGGCGCCTCCGGAGGCGATGACGGGAAGGCCCAGCTTCGAGGCCTCCCGCAGCAGCTCGAGGTCGAAGCCGTCGCCGGTGCCGTCCCGGTCCATGGAGGTGAGCAGGATCTCGCCGGCGCCGAGGCGCTCCAGCTCCCGCAGCCAGGAGAGGGCCTCGAGGTCCGTCGGCGCCTTGCCGCCCTGGATCCAGACCCGCCACCCGAGGTCCCCGTCGCGCTTCACGTCCACCGCCGCGACGACGCTCTGGCCGCCCACCCGCTCCGCCGCCTCCCGCACCAGGGCCGGGCGGCGCACCGCCGCCGTGTTGATGGCGACCTTGTCGGCGCCCAGGCGGAGCAGGCGCTCCACGTCGCCGGCCTCCCGCACGCCGCCCCCCACGGTGAAGGGGATCGTCAGGGTGCGGGCGACGTGGCGCACCCAGGCCTCCCGGGTGCCGCGCTGCTCCTCGGAGGCGCTGATGTCGAGGAAGCAGACCTCGTCGGCGCCCTCGGCGTCGTAGCGGGAGGCCAGCTCCACCGGATCGCCCAGGTCCCGGAGATTCTCGAAGCGCACGCCCTTCACCGTGCGGCCGCCCTTCACGTCCAGGCAGGGGATGACGCGCTTGGCCGGCATCAGGGGGCTCCCCGGCCGGCGGACAGGGCCGCGCGGGCGGCGCCCGAAGCCAGATCGATGCGCCCTTCGAGGAGGGCCTTGCCGGTGATGGCGCCCGCCACGCCGGGAATCTCCGCCAGCACCGTCAGGTCCTCCAGGTCCCGCAGGCCGCCGCTGGCCTGGACTTCGAAGCCCTCCCCCGCCACCCAGCGGGTGGCCACCAGGCCCGGGCCCGACAGGGCGCCGTCCCGGCCCACGTCCGTGACGAGGGCGCGGCGGAACCCGAGGGTCAGGAGGGATTCGAAGACGTCGGTGGATTCGCACACGCTCTCCGCCTGCCAGCCCTTCGTGGCGATGCGGTCGCCCCGCAGGTCGAGGGCGCAGATGACGCGGTGCCGCGGCAGGCCCGCCAGCTCCCGCGGCTGCTCTACCGCCAGGGTGCCCACCACCGCCTCGAAGCCCAGGTCCAGGACCTCTTCGATGGCGGCGCGGGTGCGCAGGCCGCCCCCCAGCTGGAAGGCGGCCTCGGGGAAGAGTTTCGGGAAGAGCCTGAAGGTGCCCTGGCGCGCGAGGCCGAAGGCGCCGTCCAGGTCCACCAGGTGGATGCGGGTGGCGCCTGCGTCCAGCAGGCGCTGCACCCAGGCGGTGGGTTCCAGGTCGTAGTAGGTGACCTGGTCGAAGTCGCCGTGGAGCAGGCGGACGATGCGTCCGTTGAGGAGGTCGATGGAGGGGATGAGCTGGATCATGGCCGTTCCTCCGCGGCGAGCCAGGCGAGGGCCCGGCGCAGCAGGGCCCGGCCGGAAAGGCCGGATTTCTCGGGGTGGGGCTGGAAGCCGAGGATCTGGCCCCTCCCCGCGGCGGCGGCGAAGGGCCGGCCGTGCTCCGCCGTGAGCAGGGTGGCCTCGTTCACCTCCAGGGCAAAGCCATGGACGAAGTAGAGCCAGCCTTCCCCCTCGTCGCCGAAGGCGGGATGGAATTGGGCCGGGCGCACCCTCGCCCAGCCCATGTGGGGGACCTTCACGCCGGGGCCCAGGCGGCGCACGGAGCCGGGGAGCAGGCCCAGGCCCGCCTCCCCCGGCGCTTCCTCGCTGCCTTCCGCCAGGAGCTGCAGGCCCACGCAGATGCCCAGGAGGGCGCGTCCCGCCGCGGCCAGGGGGGGCAGGGCCTCCCACCACCCTGAATCCACGAGCCCCTTGCGCGCGGTGGAGAAGTGCCCGTCCCCGGGCAGCACCAGGGGACCCCGGACCGCCGCGTCCGATGGCGCCGCCGCGCGGACGAAGGGCATGCCGAAGGCCTCGAGGGCGCCTTCCAGGGAGGCGAGGTTGCCGCCGCCATAATCGATGATGGTGAGGGGGGCGGTGCTCATGAGGTCAGGGTCCCCTTGGTGCTGGGGACGCCTCCGCCTTCGATCCGGACCGCCTGCTTCAAGGCCCGGGCCAGGCCCTTGAAGAGGGCCTCCACCTGGTGATGCGTGTTCTGGCCGTAGAGGATCGAGGCGTGCAGGTTCATCTGGGCCCGGGCGGATAGCGCGATGAAGAACTCCCGCACCATCTCCACCTGGAAGCCGTTGCCCAGCACGATGCGCGGCAGCTCCGCGTCGAAGACGCAGTAGGGCCGGCCGCTGAGGTCCACCACGACCCGGGCCAGGGTCTCGTCCATGGGGATGTGGGCCTCGCCCCAGCGCGCGATGCCGGTGCGCTCGCCGAGGGCCTCCCGCAGCGCGTCCCCCAGGGCCAGGCCCACGTCCTCCACCAGGTGGTGGCTGTCCACGTCGAGGTCGCCCTCGGCCTCGAGCTGGATGCCGAAGCCGCCGTGCTTGGCGAGCTGCAGCAGCATGTGGTCGAAGTACGCGAGGCCCGTGCGGATGGCGCTCTCGCCGCCCTCCAGGCCCAGCTCGAGGCGGATGTCGGTCTCGCGGGTCGCGCGGTGCAGGGCGGCGTGTCTCATGGCAGGTCCTTCTTCAGCAGGGGCAGCAGGTCGAGGAGGGCCGGCGCGGCGAGGTCCCCGTCCTGGACGAAGCGTTCCCGGTCCGGGCCCACGCCGGCGAAGCGCCATCCGAGATCCGGACGGAGGGCGCGGGCGGAGGCCAGGGCCGCGGCGTCGTCCCGGGTATCGCCCACGAAGGTGACGTGGGTCGCGCGGAAGGCGTCCGCGAGCTGGAGCAGGCCCGCGGGGCTGGGCTTGCGAAGGTGCGGCGCGGAATCCGCGAGG
>JBGASS010000112.1:0-8373 GCA_044229555.1 Holophagaceae bacterium | reverse complement strand
GCACGAGCCGGGAGATCCGCCTCGAACACGCCGGCGGGACCTGGAAGGCCCTGTGGCGCGACGGCGCCCTGGCCTCCATCAGCCACAAGGCCCCCTGACGATCAGTCGTCCGAGGCCCGGATGGACTCGACCCAGACCACCTCGCAGGAACCGTCCCCCGTATCGCCCCGGCTCAGGGAGCTCTCCCACCGGAAGCCGTCCGGGCCCTCAGCCTTCACCAGCCGACCGCGGATGCGGACGAGCTGGCCTTCCCGCACCTCGAGGAGGCGCCGCTTCACCGCCCCGTCTGCCGGGATCATGTGCATGTTGGCGGCGTGGGTGACCAGCACGGCTTCGGGCACCGGCAGCTCCCGAGCCGCCCAGTGGAACCAGCGGTTGTCCTGGGCGATGCTGAGGCGGTCCAGGACCCGGCTGTCGCTCAGGGGGCCCCAGCCGAGGGCGAAGTCCACGGGCGAGAGCCGCGCGGGCGGATCGAAGCGGTAGCGTTCCGTGGACAGCACCCGGGCGTGGATCTCGAAGGCGGCGAGGCCCGTGAAGGCATGACCGTAGGCCTGCCAGCGGGGCGGCGGGTCCAGGCGTTCCTGGCGCGGCTCCTCCGGCGCCAGGATTCCGGGCCCATGGGCCAGGGGACGGCGGGTCCAGGCGTGGCAGCCGAAGACGCAGAGGGCCGAGAACAGCGCCAGCAGCGCCGCCCGCTCCCGCGCCCAGTCCAGCGCATCCTCCAGGGTGTTCCGGTCCACGTCCCAGCCTAGTCAGGAACCTGGAGCGCCGAACCCTCGGGATTTTCGATGTGGGGAACCGTTCCTATCTGCCGGGCCGCCCCGGTGTGATCCGGATCACGGAACCCGGCCTTCGCCCCTCCTACGCTGGCGGCTCGATGTTTCCCCTCCCCACCCGCGCGCATGGCGATCCGACGGCCCCCTCCAGGCCCCGGACGGCGGGATCCGGGGAGGGCCCGCCGGATCCGGTCGGACCCCGGGCTAGACTTTTCCCTTCCATGCACCGCGAGGAGTCCCCATGGACCTCATGACCTGGGCTTCGGCCCACCCCGGCTCGGCCTTCCTGCTCTTCCTGCTGGGCCTCTTCCTGCTGGTCCTGCTCTCCAAGTGGATCCGCTACATCCCCAACACCCGCGTGGGCATCGTGGAGAAGCTCATCAGCGGCAAGGGCTCGGTGAAGACCGGCTTCATCGCCCTGAACGGCGAGGCGGGCTTCCAGCCCGAGCTGCTGCGCGGCGGCTGGCACTTCCTCACGCCCTTCCAGTACCGCATCCACAAGCTGCCCCTGGTCACCATCCCCCAGGGCAAGATCGGCTACGTCTTCGCCCGGGACGGGCAGGACCTGCCCTCCACCCAGGCCCTGGCCTCCAACGAGCGCGCCAAGGACTTCCAGGACCTGCGGGCCTTCTTCGCCGCCGGCGGCCAGAAGGGCCCCCAGTCATCAAGGGCACCGACGACGTGGTGGGCATCGTCACCGTCCATGACGGCCCCAGCCTGCCCAGCGGCGAGATCATCGCGTCGACGGTTGGCGAGGATCCGCTCCAGCCCGCGACCTACCACAACAACTTCCAGGACCCGGACAAGTTCCTGAAGGCCGGGGGCCAGCGCGGCCGCCAGCTGCAGGTGCTGGTGGAAGGCACCTACTACGTGAACCGCCTCTTCGCCACCGTCGAGCCCATCGCCAAGACCGTGGTGGACGTGGGCACCGTGGGCGTGGTGGTGAGCTACACCGGCGAGCAGGGCGCCGACCTCTCGGGCTCCGAGTACCGCCACGGCGAGCTGGTGCATCAGGGTGAGCGCGGCGTGTGGAACGAGCCCCTCATGCCCGGCAAGTACGCCTTCAACACCTACGCCGGCAAGGTGCTCATGGTGCCCACCACCAACTTCATCCTGAAGTGGACCCGGGGCGAGGTGGGCAGCCACAAGTTCGACGAGAACCTGGCGGAGGTGAGCCTCATCACCAAGGACGCCTTCGAGCCCAGCCTGCCCCTTTCCGTGGTGGTGCACATCGACTACCGCAAGGCGCCCCTGGTCATCCAGCGCTTCGGCGACGTGAAGAAGCTCGTGGAGCAGACCCTCGACCCCATGGTCAGCGCCTACTTCAAGAACATCGGCCAGACCCGCACCCTCATCCAGCTGATCCAGGACCGCTCCAACATCCAGCAGCAGAGCGGCGACCAGATGAAGGCCAAGTTCGAGCTCTACAACCTGGAGCTGCAGGAAGTCCTCATCGGCACCCCCACCAGCGGCACCAGCGGCGGCCAGATCGAGCAGATCCTCACCCAGCTCCGCAGCCGCCAGATCGCCGACGAACAGATCGAGACCTACGCCCGCCAGGAGAAGGCCAGCCTGAAGGAGCGCGAGCTCCGGGAGGCCGAGGCCAAGGCCCGGCAGCAGACGGTGCTCACGGAATCCGACATCGCCATCACCATCCAGAGCAACCAGGGCAAGGCCGAATACGCCCGGGCCCAGCAGGAGGCCAACCGCATCCAGACGCTCGCCACGGCGGAAGCCGAGCGCAAGCGCATCACCGGCGAAGGCGAGGCCAAGCGCATCAAGGCCGTGGCCGAAGGCGAAGCCGAGCGCGCCGCCAGGGTGGGCATCGCGGAAGCCATGGCCATCGAGGAGAAGGTGCGCGCCTACGGCGGGCCCCAGTTCCAGCTCACCCAGCAGGTGATGAACCGCTTCGCCGAAGCCATCGAGAAGGGCCAGCTGGAGATCGTGCCCCGCATCCAGATGGCCGGGGGCCAGGCCGCGGGGGGCGGCAGCCTCATCGAGAACCTCCTGGGCCTCCTCATGACCACGAAACTCGCCGAGACCACCGGGGTGGCCACGGAGCGGGATCCCCTGATCCAGGCCCTGCGGGACGACCTGAAGGCCCGGATGCACCGGGAGGCCGGTCCGGCCTGAGGCTTCCTTCACGCTTTACCGGGGCCCCTTCGAGGGCCCTTTTTCGTTATGCTGGGCTTCCTCCCGGGAAACCGCATCCATGGCTCTTGAACGCAGCAGGCCTGATCGCCAGAAGCTCATGGAGGCCGCCGACAAGCTGGTGGCGTCAGGCCCAGTCCTCAAGGCCATCCAGGAGTACCGCGCGCTCCTCCGGGACCATCCGGGGGACCTCCAGCTGATGAACCGCCTGGGGGACCTCTGCGTGCAGGCCGACCGGCTGGAGGAGGCCGCGGCGACCTTCAAGGTCCTGGCCCTCACCTATCTGCAGCGGGACCGGGAGGAGAAGAAGGCCATCGCCCTCCTCAGGAAGGTGCTGCGCTTCGCGCCGGGGACCTGGAGGCCGCCCACCAGCTCGTGGAGCTGCTCCATGCCCTGCGGACTGCCCAAGGAGGCCTCCCAGGTCCACTTCCAGATGGCGCGGCACCTGGACCGAGGCCGCAGCGATCCGCGGGCCCTCGAGCAGTTCGCCGCCGGGGGTCGAAGCCGATCCCGGCAGCCTGGACCTGAGGGCCCAGCTCGCCCAGCGGCTCGCGGAGGCCGGCCAGCGGGACAAGGCCGCGGGACAGTTTCATGGAGACCGCGGAGGCCATGGCCCTGGCCCGGCGCCCCCAGGAGGCCGAAGCCCTCCTGGAGGGGGGGGCCCGCCTCACGGAAGGACCGCGGCTGATCCTCGCCCGCTCCCGGGTGGCCATCCTGAACGGGCATCCCGACCGCTCCGCCGCCGTCCTGGAAGGCGCGCTGAACCGCTACCCCGGCAATCCCGTGCTCCTGGAGGCCCTGGCGGACGCCCTGCTCCAGGCGGGCCAGCGCGCTGCCTCCGTCGAGGTGGTGCGCCAGCCCAATCCGCGCTGCCTCTCCTTCTGCGAGCAGGCCATCCAGGAACTCGCGCGGAGCGGCCGCGGCCGCCTGGCCCTGCGCCTCTTCCGGCCCGTGGCCCTGGCCCTCGCGCGCAAGGGCAGCGCCAGCGCCGTGATGGCCTCGTTGAAGGCCGCCTTCACGGACCGGCCCCACCCCGTGCGCTGGATCCTGGAATCCGAGGTGGCCCTGGAAGGGGACCTGAAGGCGGAGGCCCTTTTCGCCCTCCGCCAGGCCTACACCATGCTCCGGGCCCGGAAGAGCGGCATCCTGCGCAGGATCGTCCACGCGCGCATCGAGGCCCTGGAGGGCACCAAGAAGAGCACCCACCAGATCGTGGTCGAGCAGGCCAGCGGGGCCACCATGACGGTGCCCGCCCTGAACATCCACATGGACGCCCCCCAGCGCTTCCAGATCGACCAGATGGAGAAGGACGCCTTCGCCCTGGTCAAGCTGGGCAACCACCAGGGGGCCGGGGCCCTGTTCCAGCAGATCCTCGCCCAGGAGCCCGCCCGCCTGAGCGCCATCCAGGGCATGATCAACAGCCAGCTCGCGACGGGCAACCTCGCGAAGGTCCAGGTCCAGTGCATCCAGGGGGCCCAGGCCCTGGTCCTCCTTGGCCGCCGCCAGGAGGCCAAGCTGCTCCTGGACACGGCGGAGCAGCACGTTCCCGGCTCCTCCAAGGCCCACCGCCACGCCCTGGGGCTCTGAGGCGGATGTGAGCCGAATCTCAGGCCGCAGGGCCTAGCCTTGGCTGGAAAGGATCGCCCATGCCCCGCCACTCCGATCCCCTCGACGCCATCGCGCGCATCCGTTCCGGCCAGCGCGTCTTCGTGCACGGCGGTTCCGCCACGCCCCTGGTCCTGCTGGACGCCCTGCTCTCCCGCGCCCCGGAGCTGCGGAACGTGGAGCTCATGCACCTTCACACCTGGGGCCCCGCGGCTTACGCCGACGGCGCCTACGCGGAATCCTTCCGCACCACCAACCTCTTCGTGGGCCATAACCTGAGGGACCGGGTCGGCAGCGAGCGGGTGGACTACCTGCCCTGCTTCCTCTCGGAGATCCCCAACCTCTTCCGCTCGGGACGGCGCGCCCCCGACGTGGCCCTGCTGCACGTCAGCCCGCCGGACGTGCACGGCTACTGCACACTCGGCACCTCCGTGGACGTGGCCCGGGCCGCCGTGGACACCGCCGCCGTCGTCATCGCCCAGGTGAATCCCCGCATGCCCCGGGTGCACGGGGACGGCTTCATCCACATGGACCAGATCCACCACTGGATCGACGGGGAGGCCGAGCTGCCCGAAGCCCCCGCGGCCCCCATCGGCCCCCTGGAGGAAGCCATCGGCCGCCACGCCGCCGCCCCCGAGGAGGACGGCGCGACGCTCCAGATGGCATCGGCGCCATTCCGACGCCGTGCTGGCGGCCCTCCACGGCCACCGCCACCTGGGCATCCACACGGAGATGTGGAGCGACGGCTGCCTCGACCTGATCCGCTCGGGGGCCGTGGACAACAGCCAGAAGAAGGTGCATCCCGGCAAGACCATCGGCGGCTTCGTCACCGGCTCGCGGCCCCTCTACGACTACATCCACGACAATCCCTCCGCCATCCTCCTGGACATCGCCTACGTCAACAATCCCGGCATCATCGCCCGCAACCCCAAGGTCACCGCCATCAATTCGGCGGTGGAGGTGGACCTCACCGGCCAGGTCTGCGCCGATTCCATCGGCAGCCGCATCATCAGCGGCGTGGGCGGCCAGATGGACTTCATCCGCGGCGCCTCCATCTCCGTGGGCGGCAAGCCCATCATCGCCCTGCCCAGCCGCACCAAGCACGGCAAGCCCCGCCTCGTGCCCCAGCTCCAGGCCGGCGCCGGCGTGGTCACCACCCGGGCCCACGTCCACTTCGTCGTCACCGAGCACGGCGCCGTGGACCTGGCGGGGAAGACGCTCCACGAGCGGGCCCGGGCCCTCATCAACATCGCCCATCCCGATGACCGGGAGGGGCTCGCGAAGGCCTGGCGCGAGCTGACCCGCTAGGATCGGCTACGACCTAGGCCTGTCCGCTCCGGCTGAGCCGCTCGCGCTCCACCAGGAGCCGGCGCAGGATCTTACCGGAGGGGGATTTCGGGATCACGGGGATGAACTCCACCTCGCTGATGCGCTTGTGGGCCGCGACGCGGCCGGCCACGAAGTCCAGGAGGCCCTGGGCGTCGCCCGCCTCCCCGGCCCGCAGGACCACGAAGGCCTTGGGCCGCTCGCCGGCCCGCTCGTCGGGCACCGGGATCACGGCCGCGTCGGCCACGGCGGGATGTGAGAGGAGCACGGCCTCCAGCTCCGCGGGGGCCACCTGCATGCCCTTCACCTTGATGAGCTCCTTCAGGCGGTCCACCACGAAGATGTGGCCCTCGGCGTCGGCGCAGGCGATGTCGCCGGAATGGAACCAGCCTTCCGCGTCCAGGACATGGGCCGTATCCGCGGGCCGGTTCAGGTAGCCCGACATCACCTGGGGCCCCCGGATCCAGAGCTCGCCCCGCGCCCCCGGCTCGACGCCGGCGCCGGTTTCGAGGTCCACGATGCGGCACTCGGTGCCCGCCACCGGCTTCCCGGCGGAGTCCTTGGGCATGCGGCCGTCCAGGCTCGACACCAGCACCACGGGGCTGGTCTCCGTCAGGCCGTAGCCTTGCAGGACCGTGCAGCCGACGCGGGCCTCCACCTCCCGCGCCAGGGCCTCCCCCAGGGGCGCGGCGCCACTGAGGAGGCGGTCCAGGGAACTGAGGTCGTAGTTCGCCACGAGGGGATGCTTGGCCAGGGCCAGGAGGATGGGCGGCACCACGAAGGCGTAGGTGGCGCGGTGGACCTGGATGGCCCGCAGGAAGTCCTCCAGGTCGAAGCGCGGCATCAGCACCAGGGTGGCTCCGCGGGAAAGGCCGGTGTTCATCAGCACGTTCAGGCCGAAGATGTGGAAGAGGGGCAGGACGCCCAGCAGCACGTCGCTCTCCCGCAGGCCGCAGGCCACGCTCTGCAGCACGTTCGCGGCGAGGTTGGCGTGGGTGAGCATGACCCCCTTGGGCAGGCCGGTGGTGCCGCTGGAATAGGGCAGTGCCATGAGGTCCACGGCGGGGTCCAGCTCGACCTGGGGCACGGGATGGTCGCCGGCTTCGAGGGCGGCGAAGGGTTCGGCGCCCTCCCCTGCCGGCGTCGCGTAGACCTCCCCCAGGCCCGCCAGCCCCGCGGCCTCCAGGGCCTTGGGCAGGATGGCGGCGTGGGCCAGGAGGCGGCTGGCGCCGGAATCCTTCAACTGGTTGGCCATCTCCTCCGCGGTGTAGACCGGGTTCAGGGTGGTGACGACCCCTCCGAGGAGGCCCACGGCGTGGAAGGCCAGGACGAACTCGGCGCCGTTGGGGGTGGCGATGGCGAAGACGTCCCCTTTGCGGAAGCCCCGGGCGGCCAGGCTCCCCGCCACCCGGCGGATGGCGGCCTCCAGCTCGCGGTAGGTGAAGCTGCGGCCGCTGCCCAGGTCCACCAGGGCGGTCTTGTGCGGAAGGTCCTGGGCGCGGCGCAGCACCAGGTCTTGAAGGGGGCCGCGATGGAGTTCGGGCGCCGGCTGGGCGCTGCGGAGGAGCATGGTTCACCGGGATGTGGGGAACAGCCTACAGGGATCGGGAGCCCTTGGAAGGGGTCTTCCTCCCCTACGCGTCCAGGCGCGCCTCGTATGGGACCACGCTGCCCTCCTCGAGGAATTTCCGCAGGAGCCGGAGGTACATGGCCCAGCAGCAGGCGGAGGTGCGGTAGTGGTCGTTGATTGCCGGCCAGCCCCGGTGCTCGAAGCGCAGGGCCGTGCCCCCATCCCGGTCCCGCAGGCGGAAGCCGACCTGCGTCCCCGTCCAGTCCGCGTCGGCCGCCGTGAGCACCCATTCGAAGTCCGAATCCGGCACGCAGCGCGAGACCTTCGCCTTCCACTGGAATTCCGGCCCGAAGCCCAGGCGCCACCCCGCGCCCTCCCGGGCTTCGCCTTCCGAATCCAGGGTCCACCAGGCGTCGAGGCCCGCCGGCGTGCTGAGGGCCGCAAAGACCGCGGGGCGCGGAGCGCGGATCACCAGATCGTGGAGGATGTCGGGCATGGCACCCTCCGGTCGCCTCAATGCCCCTTCCCGCTCCAGGCCTGCAGGCCCACGCCGATGACGATGACCGCCAGCGCGGCCCAGCGCAGGGGCGGGATGGTCTCGGCGAGGAAGACCTTCGCCAGGAGGGCGTTGGCGAGGAAGCCCAGGGCGAGGAAGGGGTAGGCGTAGTTGACGTCCACGAGGGAGAGGGCGCCCAGCCACACCACCACGCTGACGGCGTAGAAGGCGAGGCCGCCGAGGACCCAGGGCTGGAGGAGCACGCGGAGCAGCGCGCCGGCGTGGAGGTCCAGGCCTCCGGCGGCCTGCAGGCCCTTCTTCAGGAGGATCTGGGCCCCGGCGTTGAGGAGGACGCCGACGACGCTGAGTGGAATGGCTTTCAGGGTGGGGGCCATGGGATGCCTTTCTTCGGCGGGGCCAGGGAGTGAGTCTACTTCGGTCCTACCCTC
>JBGASS010000111.1:0-7513 GCA_044229555.1 Holophagaceae bacterium | reverse complement strand
TGGAGCGCACCCTGATGCTCCCGGCCATGGCCGCGCCGCCCCGGCCCGCCATGGTGCCGCCCTCCATGGAGATGGAGGCCACCATGATGATGATGCCGCCGCCCATGGCGCCGCCGGCGTCCACCATCGCCACGCCCCCCATCACCACGAACAACCCCGCCGCCACGATGCAGTACCCGTCGCCGACCCTGCAGATCCCCGCCCCGGCCGCGCCGACGGCTTCCTCGTCGGGGGAATACGATCCGAACCTGCTGAAGGTCCAGATCGGCCAGGACGTGATGAGCAACCTCAGCATGGACCAGGTGGTGCGCATGGTGCAGTCCGGGGAGATCCAGGACTTCCACATGGTGGCGCGGCAGTTCAGCGAGAACTGGCTGGAGGCCGCCAAGGTGCCGGCCCTCCGCCCCGTCTTCGAGCGCATGCGCCGCGCCCGGCCTGCCGAGCCCATGCCCCCGCCCCCGGTCAGCGAGACCGCGCCCCTGAAGAAGAGCCTCTTCGGCGGCCTCTTCGGGAAGAAGGAATAGGAACGGACCTCCCCTTTCCGGCACGCTTCGACGGGGGACCGCATGTCCCCCGTTTCCTTTCAGGAGCCCGATCCATGCTGCTCTGCGCCCTCCTCGCCCTCGCCCTCCAGGCCCCGGAAGCCAGGCCCGCCCCCCAGGCCCCGGAGAAGGGCGCAGCCGCCGACAAGGCGCCGGAACCCCGCCCCGTCCCGGCCCGTCCCCTCAGCTTCTTCAGCGAGAAGTTCGCCTACGCCTGGGAGAAGACCCTGCCCCTTTCGGTGGAGGTGGACGGGCTGAAGGTGAGTTCCATCTTCTTCGCCCGCCGGGAGGCCAAGACCGGCCTCTTCAAGGGCGCCGAATTCGGCACCCGCGCCCAGATCGAAGTGACCAACAAGGCCGCCAAGCCCCGCACGCCCGGCTTCGCCGTGGCGGTCTTCGACGCGGAGGGCCGCCTCCTCGGCGCCGCCACCGGCGGCACCAAGCTGGGTACCGTGAAGCCCGGCGAGACCGAGACCTTCGACCTGAACTTCACCCAGGTGAAGGAGCGCCTGCCCCTGGGGGCGAGCTTCGTGCTGAGCGTGGAACTGCGGGATTGATCCTCCCCGGGGGGACCGCCTGCTCGCTGCGCTCGCGATGTCCCCCCGTACCCCCGTTTCAAAGGCGGGGAGACCCCGCCTTTGCAGCCCGGCGGCCGTTTCTCATCGGTCCACGTGCGGTTGACCGCCCCTCAAATCGCCTCCTGCTCGTGGTAGTGGTCGAGGATCTCGTCGGGGGTGACGGTGGCGGTGCCCATCTTGGCGACGACGACGCCGGCGGCGGCGTTGGCCAGCATGGCGGCGTCCTTCCAGTCGGCGCCGCTGGCGACGGCGGCGCTGAAGGCGGCGATGACCGTGTCGCCGGCGCCGCTCACGTCGAAGACCTCCATGGCCATGGTGGGGATCATCCAGGGCTCCGAGTGGTCGGCGTCCGGGGCGAAGAGGGCCATGCCCTTCTCGCTGCGGGTCACCAGCAGGCCCCGCAGGCCCAGCTCCGCCACCAGGGACTGGCCCGCGGCGGCGATCTCGACATCCTTCTTCGCCGGCAGCCCCGTCAGCTCCGTGGTCTCCTTGGTGTTGGGGGTCATCAGGGTCGCGCCGCGGTAGAGCGCCTTGTGGCCGGGCTTGGGGTCCACGATCCAGGGCAGGCCCTTCGCGGCGCAGACCCGCCGCACGGTCTCCATCACGGGCTCGCTCACCACGCCCTTGGCGTAGTCCGACACGATGAGGGCCGCGCAGGTGCCCAGGGCCCGCTCCAGGCTGGTCTGCAGGTCGTCCAGCACCTGCAGGTCCGGCGTGCCGGGCTCCTCCCGGTCGATGCGCAGCATCTGCTGGGTCTGGCCGATGACGCGGGTCTTGATGATGGTGGGGCGGGAGGGATCCAGCACCAGTCCGTCCATGGCGATGTCCAGGCGCGCCAGGAGCTGCATGAGGCGGTCGCCGGCGGGATCCTTCTGCAGGGTCCCAATGAGCACGGGCTCCGCCCCCAGGGCCTTGAGGTTCGCCGCGACGTTGGCGGCGCCGCCGAGCACGGCCTTCTCCCGCTGCACCCGCACGATGGGCACCGGCGCCTCCGGAGAGATGCGGTTCACTTCGCCGAAGAGGTACTCGTCCAGCACGAGGTCCCCGAGGACCGCCACCCTCAGGCCCTCAAAACCCTTCAGCAGGGAGGCGGCGTGGTCCCGGTCGAGCTTCACGGCCGCACTCGGGTCGCGTGGTCCGCCAGCATCACGGGAATGCCGTCCTCCACCGGGTACAGCCGCGCGCACTTGGCGCAGAGCAGCCCGTCCTCCCGCTCCGTCAGCTCGCCGTGGCAGGGCGCGCCGTCCTCCTCCGCGGGGCAGCAGAGCAGGTCCAGGAGGCGGGGATCGAGGGGCATGGCGTCCTTCCGGGAGGAGGTTCAGAGCAGCGTGTACTTGGGGCCCCCCCCGCCCTCCGGCGGGGTCCAGACGACGTTCTCCTCCGGGCACTTGATGTCGCAGGTCTTGCAGTGCACGCAGTTCGAGAAGGCGATCTCCACCTTCTTCACGACGCCCTTCTCGTTGGGGTGCATCTCGTAGACCTGGGCGGGGCAGAAGACCGTGCAGGGGGAGCCCTTCTCCTCCCAGCAGGTCACGCAGACGTGGTCGCCCTTGACGATCTTCAGGTGGCCGGGCTGGTGCTCGTCGTGGAGGGTGCCGCTGGCGTAGACGTCGTCCAGCTTGGTGATGGCGCCGCCCGAGCCCAGCTTGATGCCCCAGTCCACGTCGTCACGCTTGAGGCCCTTCTTGCCGTAGTAGGCCTCGGTGGTCTGGGTGGCCTGGGCGTCCCCGTGGAAGCGCAGGGGCGCCCCCGGGACCCAGCCACTGGTGATGAGGCTGGCGCCCACCTTGACCGCGGCCATGGGGGTGAGGCCGTGCTCGATGGCGGCGTGGAAGTTCCGGGACTTGTAGAGCTCCGCGCCGGCCCAGGAGCCCAGGAATGCGTGGGCGTACTTCATGAGGGCGGCCTCGGAGACGTCTCCGCTCTGGAGGGCTTCCAGGATGGTCTCGGCGGCGCACATGCCGCCCTTCATGCCCAGGTGGATGCCCTTCAGGCGCGCGGCGTTCACCATCTGGGCCGCGTCGCCCACCAGCATGCCCCCGGCGAAGGCGAGGCGCGGCATGGAGTGCCAGCCGCCGATGGCCAGGGCCTTCCCGCCGTACTGGAGCAGCTTCCCGCCCTCGAGGAAGGGCGCGACCTTGGGGTGCGCCTTGAACTTCTGCAGCATGAGGTGGGCGTCGACGAAGGGGTCCTTCGAGTCCAGGCTCACCACGTAGCCGATGCTGATGCGGTTGGAACCCATGGCGTAGATCCAGGAGCCGCCGCTCTCCCCGTCCGGCGTGGGCCAGCCCGCGGTGTGCATGACGAAGCCCGGCGGGATGTTGCCTTCGGGCACCTCCCACACCTCTTTCACGCCGGTCTCATAGACCTGGGGATTGAGGGCCGAGGCCTGGAGCTTCAGGACCTCGTCCAGCTCCCGGGCGAGGTGGCCCCGGGGCCCTTCGCCAAACACGGTGACCTTCGCCTTGAGGTTGTTGCCGGGCTCGAAGTTACTGCGCTTCGATCCGTCGGCATTCACGCCCTTGTCGGCGGTCTGCACGCCGACGACCTGCTCGCCCTCCCACAGCACCTTCATGCCCGCGAAGCCCGGCAGCAGCATCACGTCGACGCCGGGGACCTCGCGCTGCTCCAGCTCCGCGGCCATCCAGCGGCACATCCTCGAAAGCGACACCACGTGGTTGCCGTGATTGGCGAGGAAGGGCGGCGGCACGGGGAACTTCATGCCGCTGCGCTCCGTGAGCATCCAGACCTCCTCGGCGGTGACCTCGCCCTCGGAGGGGAAGCCCCGTTCCAGGAAGTCCGGCAGCAGCTCCTGCAGCGCGATGGGGTCCAGCACCGCGCCGGAGAAGATGTGGTCGCCGATCTCGTCGCCCTTCTCGATGAGTCCAAAGGTCAGGCCCTCCAGCTTCTTCGCGCCAGGCTTCTGGTTGTGCGCCTCCACCAGGTCCAGCAGGCGCCACAGCCCCGCCAGGTTCGAAGGCCCGGCCCCGACGAACAGCACGTCGAACTCCAGCTCCTCCCGCTCCACGCCCGGACGGGCGGACTGGGTCGAAAAATCGCGCATGCAGGACTCCGACGATCGAAAACCCGAGTTTAGCGGATGGCTGGCAGAATCGGGTCATGGACGGACTCGGCCCCAGCGCCCACCTGCATTTCGAAGCCGCCGTGGAGCGGCCCCTCTCCGTGGTCTTCCGCCGCGCAGGCGGCACCTGGGAGGGCCACGACTATCTGGTGGAAGTGATCACTGCCCGCCAGGGGCTGGACGCCTTCGATGTGGTGATGGACTTCCGGGACCTGGAAGCGGTGCTGGACCGCATCCTGGCGCCCTTCCAGGGGCAGCTGCTCTCGGACCTGGGCCTCGACGGCCCGCGGGCCCTGGCGGAAAAACTGGCCGCTGAACTGGCCCCTCACGTACCGCCTCCGGCGCGTCTCGCGGAAGTCGCGTTGACGGATGGCCGCGGCCGGCGCCTGGCCCTGCGTCCCGCGTGATGACGCGCGCCTGGCGGCCCTTCATCGAAATCCCCGCCTTCCTGGCGGCGGCCCTGGCCTGCGCGTGGATCGCCAACGCGGCGGCGGGACCGACGCGGCGGCTCTCCTGGTCGCCCCGGACCGTCGCCCTGAGGAGGAAGGATCCTTCACCGCCGGAACCCGCGCCGAAGCCGACGGTGGCCCCCGCCCTGACGGCTGCCCCGACACCCTCGCCCCTCGCTCCCCGGGAACCGCAGCGGACCGCGAAAGCCCTTGCGCCCGTCCCGGCTGTCCCAGCTCCCGCCGCGGATCCGCGCCAGCTCCTCTTGTCCCGCTTTCCAGCCCTCCGGGACCGCCCCGAAGCCGACGTGAGCGGCGATGAGGCCCGCTGGCTCCACGCCCACGGCGCCCTCTTCCTGGACGCGCGCCGCACCGCCACCTACGTCCTCGGCCACATCCCCGGCGCCCGCAGCCTGCCGGTGTGGGAAGACGGCGTGGCCGAGAAGGTGGCAATACTGGAGGCCTCGGGGACCGATCCCGAACTCCCCGTGGTGCTCTACTGCGCCGGGGGCGGCTGCGAGGATTCCCACCTGCTGGCCCAGAAGCTGTGGCTCGCGGGCTTCAAGAACCTGCGCATCTACGCCGGCGGCTTCCCCGAGTGGGAAGCCAAGGGCTGGCCCGTGGCCAAGGGGGGCCGGCCGTGAACGGGTGGCTGAGGAACCCTTGGGTCCTGCGCCTCTCCGCCTGGATCCTCGGCGGCACCTTCCTCGCCGCCGCGTGGCCCAAGCTGGCGGATCCGCCGGCCTTCGCCCAGGCCCTCCACGCCTACCGGCTGCTTCCGGACGCCGCCCTCGCGCCCCTGGCCCTGACGCTGCCCTGGCTGGAAGGCATCCTCGCCCTCGCGCTGATCTCGGGCCTCGCCCGGCGCAGCGCGGCCCTGGCGGCGCTGGCGCTGCTGCTGGCCTTCACGGGCGCCCTCGCCCTGAACCTGGCCCGGGGCAATCCGGTGGATTGCGGCTGTTTCGGGTCCGCGCAGCCCCGCAGCGCCGACGAAAGGCTGGCGGACATGCGGCTCGCCATCGGGCGGGACGTCCTCCTCGCCCTCCTCGCCCTGCACCTCCTGGCGGCCTCCAGGCGGAAGGGGGCCGAACCGTGAAGCCCTGGATCCCCCTGGCCGCCGTGGCCCTCGCCCTCGCGCCCCTGGCGGTCGTCCACCCCGTGCGGGTGGAGGGCCGCAGCATGGCGCCCGGGCTGAACGACGGCCAGCTGGCCTGGGTCCTCCGCGCCTGGGCCGCCGGCCCTCCGAAGCGGGGCCAGGTGTGGCTCCTGGCGGCTCCGGAAGGTCCGGCGATCAAGCGGGTGGTAGGACTGCCCGGCGAGGCCCTGGCCCAGGTGGACGGCGAGATCTGGTTCCCGGAGCGGCGCATGGAGGAGCCCTACGTCTCCGCCTCCGACCGGGGCGGGGGCGGGCCCTGGCGCTGCGGGCCGGGCCAGTACCTGCTGCTGGGCGACAACCGTCCCGAAAGCCGCGACGGCCGCGCCTGGGGGCCGCTGCCCGCGGCGGCCTTCGAAGGGCGCGTCCTCGGGCGGTGAAGCCCCGCGCGAATGCTAGGCTGAAGGATTCGGAGCCCGCATGGACCGTCTCGTCATCACCGGTGGAACCCCGCTGCGGGGGCGCATCCGCGTCTCCGGCGCGAAGAACGCGTCCCTGCCCTGCATCGCCGCCGCCCTGCTGACGGAGGAGCCCCTCACCCTGCGCAACCTGCCGGCGGTGGCGGACATCCGGACCATGCTGAGGGTGCTGGAGGCCCTGGGCTGCGGGGTCGAGCGGGAGGCCGACGAGGCCGGCTTCGAGCTCTCCGCGGTGATCACAGCGAAGGGCGTCGGCGACGGCGGCCTCCGCGCCCCCTACGACCTAGTGAAGACCATGCGGGCCAGCATCCTCGTGCTGGGCCCCCTGCTGGCGCGCTTCGGCAAGGCCTCGGTCTCCCTGCCCGGCGGCTGCGCCATCGGCGCGCGGCCGGTGAACATGCACCTCGAGGGCCTGGAACGCATGGGCGCGTTGATCCAGATCGACAAGGGCTACGTGGAGGCGAGCGTGCCCGGCGGTCGCCTCAAGGCCATGGACCACACCTTCGACAAGGTGAGCGTGGGCGCCACGGAGAACCTGCTCATGGCCGCCGCCCTCGCGGAGGGCACGACCCACCTCCGCAACGCCGCGGTGGAGCCCGAGATCGGGGATCTCGCGCGCCTCCTGCGGGCCATGGGCGCCCCCATCGAGGGCATCGACACGCCCACGCTGACCGTGCACGGCGTCGAGCGCCTCCACGGCGGCGAGCACGCCGTCATCGCCGACCGCATCGAGGCGGGCACCTACCTCTGCGCCGTGGCCGCCGCCTGCGGCGACGTGGTGCTGGACCGGGTGCGCCCCGACGACGTGCGGGCCCTCATCGACCTGCTGGAGCGCACGGGCTGCGTCCTCACGGAGCGCGTGGGCCAGGACGGGCCGCAGCTGCGCATCCAGCGCGAGCCCGGGCAGAAGCTGCGGGCCAAGGACGTCACCACCGCGCCCCATCCCGCCTTCCCCACGGACCTCCAGGCCCAGGTGATGGCCGTGCTCACCCAGGCCAGCGGCATCAGCGTCATCAAGGAGACCATCTTCGAGAACCGCTTCCAGCACGCCATGGAGCTGGAGCGACTCGGCGCCAACCTGCGCATCGACGGCGGCACCGCCATCGTCGCCGGACCCGCGCCCCTCACGGGCTGCACGGTGATGGCCACGGACCTGCGGGCCTCCGCCGCGCTCATCATCGCCGGCCTCGTGGCCAGCGGCGAGACCACCGTGGACCGCATCTACCACCTGGACCGGGGCTACTCGGGCATCGACCGGAAGCTCCAGGGCGTCGGCGCCCGCATCACCCGGGT
>JBGASS010000110.1:0-7565 GCA_044229555.1 Holophagaceae bacterium | reverse complement strand
GCGGCGCGGTCGAAGTCCAGGATGTCGAGCTTCGCGCCGAGCTCCGCGTGGTCCAGGGGCTTCTCGATGGAAGGGATCGTCCCCCAGCGCTTGATCTCGGCGTTGGCGCGCTCGTCCTGGCCCACGGGCACGGAGGCGTGGGGGAGGTTGGGGACGAGGGCGAGGAAGTCGCGGAAGGCCGACTCCGCTTCCTTCTCGGCGTGCTCCAGGGCCTTCAGCTTCTCCCCCACTTCGCGCTGCTGGAGGATGAGGTGCTCGGCGTCCTGCTTCTCCCGCTTCAGGCGGCCCACCTCCTCGGAGACCTTGTTGCGCTCGGCCTTGAGGGCTTCGGCCTCCTGGATGACGCGCTTCCGGTCCCGCTCCAGGCGCTCGAAGGTGTCGCGGTCGAAGCCCAGGCCGCGATGCCCGAGCCCGGCGATCACGGCGTCCAAGTCCTGGCGCAGCAGTTGGAGATCCAGCATGGGAGCCTCGAGGAAAGCCCCAGTCTATCGGCCCGGGTGGGAAGGCCCTAGCCGCCGGAGCGGCGGAAGGACCGCGTCGCCGGGAACCCGTGGGAGAATTCGCGAAGGGGGACGGGAATGGCGTGGGGCGGCCTGTTGGGACTGGACCGGACGCGGCTGCAGCCCGTGGTGCGCCGCGTCCTCCAGGACGAGGGCGCCGACGTCGAGGCCTGGCAGTGCCGGCGCACGGAAGGCTGGTCCAGCGGGGAGACCACCAGCGGGGTCTTCCAGGTTTCCGGCCGGGCCCGGTCCCAGGGCCGCCTCCGGTCGTGGACGGTCATGCTCAAGATCCTGGGCGGCCCCGGGAATGGCGAAGCCTTCCAACCGGAGGCCGACGCCTACGCGTCGGGGCTCCCGGGCAGGCTCCCGGCGGGCCTCCGGGCGCCGCGCTGCCATGGCGTGGAGCGGCGCCGGGAACAGGAGACCTGGATCTGGCTGGAAGCGCTGGACGACGCCCATCCGGGAGCCTGGCCCCTGGCCTTGTACGGCCAGGCCGCCCGCGCCCTCGCGCGGTTCAACGCCGCGACCATGGAGGCCGGGACCACCACCCTCCCCGGGTGGATTCCGCGGGGTTTGCTGGAAGCGCGGCTCCAGGGCACCGCCGGCCTCCTGCCCCTGCTGGCAGCGCCGGAGGCCTGGTCCCACCCGATCCTCCGCGGCGTCTTCCCGCCGGCGACCCGCGAGCGCCTCCTCGCCCTCTGGGAGGGCCGCGGGGAGCTGCTGTCGGCCTTGCAGCGCCTTCCCCTCGCCTTGAACCACGGGGACGCCCACCCGGCCAACCTGTTGGCGGTCCGGAGCGCCGACGGTCCCCCGGAGATCGTCGCGCTGGACTGGTCCACCCTGCATCTCGGGCCCCTGGGCACCGAGGCCCAGGCCCTGGTCGGCGGCGCCCTGGCCACCTTCCGGGCGGATCCGGCGGAGGGCCCGGCCCTCAACGGGGCGGTGCTCCGGGGCTACTGGGCGGGCCTCCGGGAACGTGGACAGTCCATCGATCCTGGCCTGGTCCACTTCGCCCACCACGCCAGCGCGGCCCTGCGCTGGACCTTCGGCCTGGCGGGCTGGGCGCTCCGGGGGGCCCACGACGCGGGCCTGCGGGCCGAAATGGAGGCGAGGCGCGGCCGCTCCTTCGAGGCGATCCTGCGCCACCGCGCCGGCGCCATCCCCTTCCTGCTGGACCTGGGCGACGAGGCGTTCCGGCGGCTCCCGGGCCTCGCGGTCCGCTGAGCCCGGAGGCTCGGCCGCCTCAGACCGGCTCCCCCGCCCAGGAGGTCGCAAAGGCAGTGCGCAACTCGTCGAGGCCTTGCCCCGCGCCGAGGAGCAGGCCCAGCTTGGCCAGCGCCGCCCAGCGGGTGTGGGGCCCCGCGGAGATGGCCCCCCGCGCCTCGAGGGCCCGGCCCAGCTCGTAGGCGGTGAGGTCCACGGAGCCGGAGGCGCACTGGGTGCCCACCACCACGGGGATTGAACGCGCCGCGCAGTGGTCCAGCGACGCGCGGAGGTCCCCGCGCCCGGTGGGCAGGTTCCCGGCGCCGTAGGCTTCGATGAGCAGCGCCCGGGTGCCCTCCGACGGCGGGTGCCAGGGCATGCCGGGGAAGGGCCGCAGCACCTGGATGCGGGATTCGAAGCGCGCGCCGAGTCCGGCGGGCACCCGGCGCGGGAAGGCGCCGGCCTCCGGGTCGATCGCCACGTCCATGCCCATCTCCGCCAGGGGCGCCAGGTTCGGCGAATCGAAGGCCTCGAAGCGGTGCACGCTCACCTTGTCGCAGGCCACGCCCCGCAGCCAGCGGTTGCCGAAGCAGATGCCCACCTCGGCGATGCCGCGGGTGGCCAGGTCCACCGCATTGATGAGGTTGCTGCGGGCGTCGCTGCGCACGAAGGCCAGGGGGCGCTGGCTGCCGGTGATCACCACCGGCTTGCCCAGGTCCGCCAGCAGGAAGCCCAGCAGGGAGGCGGTGAAGGCCATGGTGTCCGTGCCATGGATGAGCACCACGCCGTCGAAGCGGGCCGAGGATTCCCGCACGTGGGCCGCCAGGTCCAGCACGCCTTCGGGCTCCAGGGTCGCGCTGTCGCAGTTGAAGGGGACCTCCACCTCGAACTCCGCCAGCTCCTTGAGCTCGGGCACCTGCTCCAGCACGTGGTCCAGGTAGGCGCCCGGGGCGAGGGAGGAGGGCGTCCCGTGGGGCGTCATGCCCAGGGTGCCGCCGGTGTGGAGGAGGAGGATGCGGGCCATGCCTCTACGCTAGCGGAAGTCCAACGCGGAAAGAGGGGCCCGGGGGCCCCTCTTTCCAGAGTGTCGCGGAAGCCTAGAACCGGTAGGTGACGCCCAGGCTCCACCAGCCCGGCTGGTACTTCTTGTTGAACTCGGTCTGGTTGTAGCCGAAGACGCCGCGCCAATGGGGGGTGAAGGCGTATTCGGCGCCGATGCGGCCGCCCAGCTTGGTGCCCTTGGGCTTGTTGTTGGTGTTTGCGGTGCCGACGCCGAAATCGCCGAAAGCCGGGTCCGTGGTCTTGGCATCGTCCTGTTTCCACTTGATGGCCAGCAGGCCGCCGTAGAAGGTCCACTTCCCGAAATCCTGCATGACGTCATAGCCGAGCATGAGGTGCTTCGGCGAGGCGCCTTCCAGGCCGCTGCCGGGCTTGCCCTTGATGCCCAGCAGGCCCAGGTGGAAGCGGTGGGCGAAGCCCTTGGACATGTCCAGGCGGAACGCGAAATCCAGGGATTGGCCGGCCAGGTCGTTGCCCGACGTGATGCGGGTCATGTCGTTCACGCCGATGACGAGGGAGGCGTTGGCCTCGAAACCCGGCGTCTGGGCGAGGGCAGGCACCGCCGCCAAGGCGAGGAGGGTGATCATGCGCTTGAAATTCATGGGATCAACTCCAGTCGAAGGGTTCGAGGTTTACCAGCGGAAGCCGGTGGAGAGCACGACGCTGCGGCCGCCCACGTAGTCGGCGGGGCCGTAGGTGCCGTAGCCGGTGGCGTTCCCGCCGTAGAGGCCGGAGGCGGGCAGGGCCTGGGCTCGGTAGCCGGCGAGGGGGTCCGTGGTGGCCAGGAAGGTCGTGCCCGAGGCGCCGGAAACGCTCGTGGTGGCGTAGGTGGCGAGCTGCCAGTGGTTGAAGACGTTGAAGACCGTCACCTCGCCGAACCAGCGCAGGCGCCAGAAGACGGGGATGTCCACGCCCATCTTCAGGTCGAAGTTAAAGGTGTCGTTGAAGCGGCCCAGGCCCCGGGGACCAAAGTAGCGGGTGTAGCTGTTCGGGTACTGGGCGGCGATGGAGGCCAGGTTGGGATCGTTGGTGGGATTGCGGTCCACCCGGGCCTCGAAGAGGTTGGTGCGGGTGAGGCTGTAGTCGCCGCCTCCGTTGTAGTTGAGGAGCAGGCTGCCGTAGAAGCCCGTGCCGTTGGTGGGCCGGTTGGCGTAGGAGAGGAACATCCGCGCCCGGTTCCGTACGTCGCCGGTGAGGTAGCCGTCCGCGGCGTAGTAGGAGAAGTCCCGGCCCCGGTTGTCGTGGACGGACTGCCAGTCGCCGATGACGTCACCCGCCACCGGGGGATTGTTGCCCTCGGAGCCTTCGCCGTTGCCCCGCAGGATGGCGTAGGTGTAATTGCCCCCGAAGTTCCACTCGGCATTGAGCTTGAAGCTGAACTCGATCTCGAAGCTCTTGTAGTCCCGGGTCAGGCGCTCGTCCGTACCCCAGCGCTCGGCGAGGACCGGAGGAGCAGCCCCGGCGGCGAAGCGCAGGGGCACGGCGACCTCGTCGCCGATCTTGAAGAAGTCGTTGAAGAAGCCCTTGCTCTTGCGCTGACTGTAGGTGTATCCGACGAAAGAGCCGTCCTTGAAGTTGTGGCGGAGGCCGAGGCTCACTTCGTCCGTGTACGGGGCCTTCGTGCTGGAGTCGACGAAGCGGCTGAGGGGGCCGCTGTAGGAGGAGAGTCCTGCCGGTGTGACGTTGTAGTTCGCGAGGTTCGTGATCTGCGTGTTGGTGAGGGTGGCGGAGGTGCCTCCGGACCACAGGTAACGCTCGGTCACGGGATTGCCGGCGAAGCCGAAGCGGTTCGTGAAACCATCGTTGAGCTTGCCGACGTAGCGGGCGAAGGAGGCCCGGGCCACCCAGGCCTGGTCCCCCTTGAGGTCGTAGGTCAGCTGCAGGCGGGGGCTGAAGCGGCTGCTGCTGATGGTGGCGGCGCCGAGGGTGTCCTTGGCCTCGGTCTTGTCCATGCGGTCGCCCAGTAGGGCCTGCCAGCGGTCGTTGAAGGTCCAGACGCCATTGACGTAGAAGCTGGAGATCTTGGTGATGGCCTCGCCGCGGTCCGTGAAGTAGAGGTTGACATAGCCGTTGGTGCTCCCCGCCACGTTCCGATAGGTACCGTCAGCATTGCGACCCAGGTTCTGGAAGATCCGGCTGTGGGGGGCCTGGTCGTTGGCAGCGGCGCGGCGCTGATCAAGAAGTTCGAAACCGAAGTCGAAGATGCCGCTACCCAGGTCGTTGTGGGGGGTGAACCAGGTGAGGTTGCCAGTCCAGGTGAAAATGTCCCGGTTGTCGCCACCATCCCCGAAGTTGAAGATGCCGTTCTGGAAGTAGTACGTAGTGCCGTTGCTGTAAGCGGCGCGGATCGGGTCCGGGCCGGTGGGATTGCCTCCGGCCTGGAGGAGCTGGTGCTTCTTGGCCCAGCGCAGGTCCAGGGCCAGGCTGTTCCCGAAGAGGCCGCGGTAGTTCAGGGTGACGTAGGAGTTCTCGTTCGTCTGGGGGACCAGGTTGTCCGGATCAAAGGTGTTGGTGTAGTTGCGGTTCACCTGGTCCGTCTTGTTCTTGTTGCCCGTGAGCTCCAGCAGGTGGTTGGAATTGATGGACCAGGTCAGCTTCAGTTCGTAGAAGGTGTTCTTGTCCACCTGGGCGGTGGGGGCGCCGGACAGCAGGGTCTTGCCGGTGTAGGGATCCACCACGGGAAGGCCGGTGGCGCCGAAGGCGGGCTGGTTGCCGTCGAAGGTGGTGAGGCCCGTGACGCTCTGCATGCTGAAGGGCGCGGTGAGGGTGGGATCCAGCTTCGTGGACACGGCGAACCAGACCTTGTCCTTCACGATGGGTCCGCCGATCCAGAGGGCGTAGCTGCGGTTCAAGCCGTCCTCAGCGTTGCCGGTGCCGGCGTTAGTGGGCTTGGCGCCAAGCGGGCGCAGGCCCATGGGCGCGACGGCGCTCCAGGAGGGGCGGCTGATGTTGGCCCGGAAGATGCCCTGGAACTCGTTGCTGCCGGTCTTCGTGATGGCCTGGATGATGCCGCCGAGGAAATTGCCGAAGCGGGCGTGGACGGGGCTCTGGATGACCTGGGACTCGAGGATGGAATCATCCACGTAGTAGGTGCGGCCGGTGGTGTTGCCGAAGACGTTGTCGGCGATGTCGGAGCCGTTCAGGAGGAAGCGGTTCTGGCTGGTCTGGCCGCCGCGGATCTGGACCCGGTTGCCGACGCCGGTGGTGACGCCGGGGGCCAGGAGGGCCGCCGTGTCCATGCCCCGGGTGGTGCGGGGGATCTGGTCCAGGAATTCGGCGGTGATGGTGGTGGAGGACTTGACGTCGGACTTGTCCACCGTGGCGGCGGTGGCGATCACCTCCACCGTGGTGCTGGCGGCGGATTCGGCCGCCACGAGATCCTGGCGCACCGTCTGGCCCAGGGAGATGTCCAGGGTGGCCCGGGGGGCGATGTAGTCGGCCTTCACCACGGTGACGGTGTAGGCGCCGGGGGGCAGCAGGGCCGCCCGGAAATTGCCGCCGGCATCGGTGATCGCGGTGCGGGTGCCCTGCAGGGACGGGGACGTGATCCGCACCTCGGCGTTCGCGAGGGGCTGGCCCTTCTTGGTCTTGACGGTTCCGACCAGGGTGCCGGTGGATTCCTGGGCCACCAGGGGCGCGGAAATCATCGCCAGGGCCAGGAGGGAAAGGGAGCGGGTCTGATTGAGCATGGA
Organism: Holophagaceae bacterium; assembly: GCA_044229555.1. Lineage (GTDB taxonomy): Bacteria > Acidobacteriota > Holophagae > Holophagales > Holophagaceae > JADJVL01. The sequence goes on along the minus strand of JBGASS010000110.1, from coordinate 1,111 downwards.
TACCCTCCGAGTGGTTAGAAGCGGACGCCGAAAACAACCTCGATGCCGGCGCCCGATTTCGAGGAGGCCGAAGTGGCAAGCTTGCTGGTGAAGGCATTGGCTTCGAAGGTGTAGCGGTCCCCGAAGCGGTAGCCCAGGCCGATCACGGGGCCGATGGACGTGGTGGTCTTGGTGTCCTGGTCCTTGATGGCGTCCACGGCGGTCACCGTGCCGGCGCCAGGAGCCGTGGTCACCGTGATGGTCAGGCGGGTTCCGGTGCTGGTGGTCTGCAGCCGATTGAAGCCGACGATGAGGCCGCCCTGGACGTACATGCCCTCCGTGAAAGCGTCCACCCGGTACATCGCCCCAAGCTGGAAGCCTCCGCCCTCCGCCTTGTCCACCTGGCTGGACTCGTAGTAGGTGCCGACGGCGGCCCGGCTGGGCAGGGTCGCCGGGATGAAGGAGATGTTCTTGTAGTCGCCGGGGAACCAGCGGTAGCCGAGGTCGAAGACCATGGCGCTCTTGGCGCTGAGCTTCCAGTCCATCTCGAAGGTCGCGGAATAGGTGAAGCCGGCGTCGCCGGTGAGCTTGCGGACGCCGCCGTTGATGGGGCCGCCGCCCATCTTGAAGCTGAGTCCCAGGGGATCCTGCGCCTGGACGGCCGTGCCCAGGCACAACAGAAGGGCGGTTCGGGATGCGAGACGTGAGATGAGCGACATGAAGACTCCTCCGCGGTGACCCGCGCAGTCGGGTGGATGAATCATCCCCACGCAGGGGATCGGACGATGATTCGGTGTTCGAACTTCGGGTGGAAAGATCAAACGGGTCCGGGAACTTTCTCATGAATCGCCGCAAAGGCAAGCATCGGAGACAGGGAGAAGGGCCTGCCGTCCCGTCCGGACCGCTGATCTCCCCGATTCTTCTCCCGCCGGGTGGGATTTTCCGGGCCTCCACCGGGGCCTCGGGCCCCGCCCTCCCGTCAATCCGGCGGCATCAGAGGATGTCCAGCCCCGCCATGCGCTCCACCCCCTCAACCCGGCGGGTGCGGGTGGCGCCCTGGCCGCCGATGATGAGGCGGCAGCCTGCGGGCAGGCGGTCCTGCAGGTCCATGAGGAGGCGCCGCGTCGTCTCC
>JBGASS010000109.1:0-7591 GCA_044229555.1 Holophagaceae bacterium | reverse complement strand
CCCTGGCGCAGCTTCCCCAGCCAGGGGGAGGTCCGGCTCAGCGTGCCTGCAGGGGCCGTCCGGGCCACGGCCTGGTGCGGCCTGCGCCATGGCGTGGCCGAAGGCGAGGTGCAGGTCCCCGCAGGCGGGGAGGCGCAGCTGGTGCTCCGCCCCCGGCCCCTGGACCCGCCCGCCTCCTTCGCCGGCTGGCGCAGCACCGACGTGCACCTCCACATGAACTACGGGGGGGCCTACCGCAACACCCCCGCCCGCTTCGCCGCCCAGGCCGCCGCCGAGGACCTGGACCTGGCCTGGAACCTGGTGGTGAACAAGGAGCAGCGGGTGCCCGACCAGGAGGCCTTCCACACGGGTGCGGAGGCCCGGGCCCAGCCCCGCGTCGCCCTGGACGGCCAGGAGTTCCACAGCAGCCACTGGGGACACCTCGGGATCCTGGGCCTGAAGGAACACCTCCTCCTCCCGGACTACACGGCCTATCCCCACACCGCCGCGGCCAGCCCCTTCCCCGACAACGCCACCGTGGCCGACTGGGCCCACGCCCAGGGCGCCCTCGTGGGCTACGTGCACCCCTTCGACGAGGTGCCGGATCCCCCGAAGGAGGCCAGGTGGACCCACGCCCTGCCCATCGATGTCGCCCTCGGAAAGGTGGACTACCTGGAGGTCGTCGGTTTCTCCGATCACCGGGCCACCGCCGAGGTCTGGTACCGCCTCCTGAACCTGGGCTTCCGCCTGCCCGCCGCCGGCGGCACGGACGCCATGGCCAACCATGCCTCCCTGCGGGGGCCCCTCGGGCTCAATCGCACCTTCGCGGACACGGCGGGCCGGACCGACCCCGAGGCCTTCCTGGAGGCGCTCCGGGCCGGCCGGACCCTGGCCACCAACGCCCCCCTGCTGGGCCTGAGCGTGGACGGGGTGGGCCCGGGAGGCGCCCTCCCTGAGGGTGGTCCCCGCCAGGTCAAGGTGTGGCTCAGGAGCTTCGTGCCCGTGACCCACCTGGAGCTCGTGGCCAACGGGCAGGTGATCCACCGCTTCCCCCTGAAGGAGGGCACCACCTTCGACGGCTCGGTCACCCTGCCCGTCCCCTCCGGCTGGGTCGTGCTCCGCGCCTGGGGCGCGGCCCCGCATCCCCTCCTCCAGGACCTGCATCCCTACGGCACCACGAGCCCCGTGCACCTCGCCGGCCCTCCCGCGAAGGATGTCGCTTCCGCGCGCTACTTCATGGGCTGGATCGACAAGGTCATGGAGGACACGCGCCGTCATCCGGGCTTCAACACCGAAGGGGAACGCGAGGCGGTGCTGGCCCGCCAGGCCCGGGCCCGCGCGGTCTTCGAAGCCCTCTCCCGCTGAGGACGCCATGGCCCGCCTCCCCGAGCACGACCTGCTCTTCCAGCCCCTCCGGATCGGCCCCGTCACGGCGCCGAACCGCTTCTACCAGGTGCCCCACTGCAACGGCATGGGCCACCAGCGGCCGCGCGCCCTGGCGGCCCTCCGCGGCATTAAGGCCGAGGGTGGCTGGGGCGTGGTCTGCACGGAGGAGGTGGAGATCCACCCCAGCTCCGACCTCAGCCCCTTCCTGGAGGGCCGGCTCTGGGACGACCGGGACATCCCCGCCCTCGCCCTCATGGCCGAGGCCGTCCACGCCCATGGGTCCCTGGCAGGCATCCAGCTCGTGCACAACGGGTTCCACAGCCCCAACCTGCACACCCGCATCCCGCCCATGGCCCCCAGCGCCGCGGTGGTGGACACCTACCATCCGGTGCAGGCCCGCGCCATGGACAAGCGGGACCTCGCCAACCTGCGGAAGTGGCACCGCGAGGCGGCCCTGCGGGCCAGGCGCGCGGGCTTCGACTTCGTCTATGTCTACGCGGGGCACGGCTACAGCCTGCCCCACCACTTCCTCTCACCGCGCCTCAACCACCGGACTGATGAATACGGCGGCTCCCTGGAGAACCGCGTGCGCCTCACCCGGGAGCTCATCGAGGACGCCAAGGAGGCGGTGGGCGACCGCTGCGCCGTGGTGCTGCGCCTGGCCGTGCACGAGTTCTTCGGCGAGGGCAGCATCACCAGCGAGGGCGAGGGTCGCGAGATCGTGGAGATGCTGAAGGACCACCCGGACCTCTTCGATGTGAACGTGGCCGGCTGGCCCGCCGACAGCGCCACCGCCCGCTTCGAGCCCTTCGAGGGGTACCAGGAGAAGCACGTCGCCTTCGTGAAGCAGCTCACCTCCAAGCCCGTGGTGGGGGTGGGGCGCTTCACCTCCGTGGACGCCATGGTCTCCCAGCTGAGGCGCGGGGTTCTGGACCTCGTGGGCGCCGCCCGCCCCTCCATCGCCGACCCCTTCCTTCCGAAGAAGCTCGCCGAGGGCCGCTACGACGAGGTTCGCGAGTGCATCGGCTGCAACATCTGCACCGCCTCCGACGACCTCATGGTGAACCTGCGCTGCACCCAGAACCCCACCATGGGGGAGGAGTGGCGGCGGAGCTGGCACCCCGAGCGCATCGAACCCAAGGGCTCCGACGACGCCGTGCTCGTGGTGGGGGCGGGGCCCGCGGGCCTCGAGTGCGCCCTCCAGCTCGCGAATCGGGGCTACGAAGTGACCTTGGCCGAGGCCACGGATCGCCTGGGCGGCCGGGTCCTCGCCGAGAGCGCCCTGCCTGGACTCGCCAGCTGGATCCGCGTGGCCGACTACCGCACCACCCTGCTGAAGCGGCACCCGAAGGTGCGCCTCGCCCTGGGCAACCGCCTCGGCGCCGAGGACATCCTGGAGCTGGGGTTCCCCCAGGTGATCCTCGCCACCGGCGCCACCTGGCGTGGCGACGGCGTCGGACGCAGCAACCGCTCCGGCCTCCCGGGCCTGGAGCACGTGGAGGTGCTCACGCCGGATGACGTGATGGCGGGCCGCCCCGCCCAGGGACGCGTCGTCGTATGGGATGACGACTACTACGTCCTGGGGGGCGTGCTGGCCGAGGCCCTCCTCAAGCGCGGGCACCCGGTGACCCTGGTGACCCCCAAGGCCGAGGTCTCCACCTGGGCCCAGCACACCCTGGAGCAGGCCCGCATCCAGGCCCACCTGCTGGAGCTGGGGGTGGAGCTGGTGCTCTCCCATGAGGTGAAGGCGGCCGGTCCCGGCGCCCTCACCCTCGCCTGCGTCTACACGGGCCGGGCCCGCGAGCTGCCCTGCGACACCCTCGTCACGGTCACCGAGCGCGTGGCCCGGGACGAGGTGCACCGGGTCCTGGCGGGGGATCCCGGGCGCCTCGCGGCCGCAGGGATCCGAACCCTCCGCCTCATCGGGGATGCCTACGCCCCGGGCCTCCTCGCCTCCGCGGTGCATAGCGGGCACTTGGCGGCGAGGGAGCTGGATGGGGAAATCGAGGTTCTTGAAAAAAATGATTTCAGGAGGGAAATGCCAAATATTGATTTGTGATTGAATTGCTATCAATTGATTTTATTTTATTAAAAAATTTTATTCGATTATTCAAACACCACCCAAATAGAATGTGAAGCACTATTTGCCTGAAAAGCATTTGGATACATCAAGCTTCCATTTTTCCAAATTCGCACTATTGGGGTATGGTTTGAATCGATGAATTCGTACCCTGTTGCATAAACATTACCATTGTTCACAAATATAGAATTAGCAACGCCACCAAATGTGCTATTCCCTAGTACTTGAATCGTGCCATTTTTCCAAATGGCAGGCTGATTTGGGGACCCGTTAGTAAAACCAACTATATAGACATCAGGCCCGTTAATACAAAATGAGTACGCACTTCCATTTGGGGAGAGCCCAGATCGGTCAAATATCCCATTTTTCCATGTGTAGGAATTTCCAGAACTGTCACCGCCCAAGAAATAAATATCATTCCCAAAGGAAAAGCCCGAAGATAAATACATAGGGGTAGGTTGAGGATTTGGCAAAACATACTTACTGCCATTTTTTAAATAAATTGGGCTCCCCAAAGTATCCGATCCCATTGCAAAGTAGTAATCTGATCCTAAAATTGCTACTGATGTAGAACTTTGAGCATAAGAGGTTGCCATTGTTGGGATCTGATTCCCATTTTTCCAAAAATTTGCGACCGTGGGCTGTCCAACAACGAACTTCGCACCACCAACATAGACATCGGATCCGCTCACTGCTATCGAGTACGCTTGTTCATCATTACTCCCGTCCGACAGAGATGTCGGCACGCCATTTTTCCAAACCTTCGCAATCATATGGGTTCCATTTGATTCAGATCCAACCGCATATAGATCAAGTCCAGACCTACATACGGAAAAAAGCAATGAATCTGAATTTGAAATTTGGAGAGGAACTGGAACCCCATTCTTCCATATTCTTGCTCCTGAAGCATCCCACCCGGCAATGTAGATAAATTCACTTTGATTTGGAGTTAAAACCTTGTTTTCCCCTGTCCCACCACCTCCACAACCGAGTTGAAAGTAGAGACAGAGAGACATCGTTCCAAATGACAAGGCCGAAACACGCATGCACTCCTCCAGGAAGAGACAGCTTTTAGACAGATTAACACAGGTTCAAACCTGATTAAATCCAGGCTGATCTCACCCCACAACCTGTATCGGGTTCGATAAGTGCTCAATCAAATTGGACTCAGGACTCCCGCACCTGCTTCAGCGCCGCCTCGCAGAGGCGCCGGATGCCCGGCAGCAGGTCGATGCTGGCCAGGGCCTTCTCGCTCACCCACTGCCCGCCGGGCGGTGGGGTGGGCAGCTCCCCCTCCGGGGCCTTGGTGCGCAGGAGGTGGGAGAGGTAGAGGCGCTGCTGCCCCTCCAGGCCCTCCAGGCGGAGGAGCCAGGGGGTGGAGAGGCGGCTGGTGCGCTCATCGAAGACCACGGGCAGGGTGCTGGGGTCCACGAAGCGGAACTTGATCCCCCAGGCCGCATCGATCTGGGCGTTGAGCAGGGCCGTGGGCAGGAAGCCCGGGGCCCAGGGGATCTGGGCGGGCATCAGCAACCCGCGGTGCGGGCTGTGAGGCGTGGGGACGAGCAGGACGAAGGGCATCTCCTTCCCGTGGACGAGCACGCCCTCGATGAAGGTGGTGAGATGGACCCGTCCTTCCGCCATCAGCGACCTCCCGCGGTCTCAAGGCCTTCCATGATGCGGTCCTTGGCGGTGCGCACGGCGCCGAGGACGGCGTCCGGGGCGACCTTGACCACCTGCTTGGTGCGGCGGTCGCGGAGCTCCACGATGCCCTCCTTGAGCCCCTTGGTGCCCACCATGAGGCGGAGGGGGAAGCCCAGGAGGTCGGCGTCCTTGAACTTGGCGCCGGGGCTCATGCCCTCGCGGTCGTCGTGCAGCACCTCGAAGCCCGCGGCCTCCAGCTCCGTCTCCAGGCGGTTGGCCACCAGGTTCACATCGGTGTTGGCGGGATCGAGGTTCAGCAGGTGGATCTGGTAGGGGGCCACGGGCCAGGGCCAGATGATGCCGTCCTCGTCATAGTTCTGCTCGATGACGGCGGCCACGGTGCGGGTCACCCCGATCCCGTAGCAGCCCATGATCATGGGCTGGTCCTTGCCGTTCTCGTCGAGGAAGGTGCAGCCCATGCTCTTGGAGTACTTGATGCCGAGCTTGAAGACCTGGCCCACCTCGATGCCCCGGTAGGCCTGGTACTTGCCCTTCCCGCAGCGGGTGCAGGTGTCGTGTTCCAGGGCCAGGCGGATGTCGGCAAAGGTCGCGCCGGGCAGGTCCCGCTGGGGATCCAGGCCGAAGTGGTGGTAGTCGGTCTTGTTGGCGCCGCAGGTGAGGTTGACCGCGCCCTTGAGGGAGAGGTCCACGACCATCTGGACGTTCTTCAGGTCCACGGGGCCCATGAAGCCGGACTTGGCGCCGGTGAAGGCCTCGGCCTCCTCCAGGGGGAACAGCTCGAGGTCGAGGGCGCCCACGAGGTTCTTCACCTTCACGGGGTTCACCTCGTGGTCGCCGCGCAGCACGGCGCCCACCAGCTTGGTGGACTCATCCGCGAACATGGCCCGGAAGAGGTAGAACTTGCTGGTCTGGGTGATCGGCATGCCGTCGTGGTCGGCGTCCTTCATGCCGGCGGCCTGCTCCACCTGGCCCACCACGCCGGGGGTGGCGAAGTGGTCGCGCTTGAGGGCGAAGGCGGCGCCGTGGTCGGCCACGGGCAGGGCCGGGGCCTCGGTCTTCTCCACGTTGGAGGTGTAGTCGCAAGAATCGCAGCTGAGGATGGCGTCCTCGCCGGAGCCCGCGAGCACGTGGAACTCGTGGGTGAAGGAGCCGCCGATGGCGCCGCTGTCGGCCTCCACGGGGCGGAACTTCACGCCCAGGCGGCTGAAGATCCGCTTGTAGGCGTTGAACATGGCCCAGTACTCGCGGTCGCAGTCGGCGTCCGTGGCGTGGAAGGAGTAGCCGTCCTTCATCACGAACTCACGGCCGCGCATGAGGCCGAAGCGGGGGCGGATCTCGTCGCGGAACTTGCTCTGCACCTGGAAGAGGTTCATGGGCAGCTGCTTGTAGCTGCGCACGGAGCGGCGGACCATGTCGGTGATGACCTCCTCGTGGGTGGGCCCCAGGCAGAAGTCGGCCTCCTTGCGGTCCTTGAAGCGCAGGAGCTCCTTGCCGTAGAAGGTCCAGCGGCCGCTCTCCTGCCAGAGCTCGGCGGGCTGCACCATGGGCATGAGGACCTCCTGGCAGCCATCCTTGGCCAGCTCCTCGCGGACGATGGTCTCGAACTTGCGGATGCTGCGGAGGGCCAGGGGGAAGTAGGAATAGACGCCGGCGGCCTGCTTCTGGATCATGCCGGCCCGCATCATCAGCTGCTGGCTGACGACGTCGGCGTCCTTCGGGGTCTCACGGAGGGTCTGGATGAGCTGCTTGGACTGTTTCATGGGTCTTTTCGGGTTCAGTTCAGGAGGGAATTGACGAGGGCGCTGGCGGCCTTGCCATCGAAGGCGCCGCCATGGGCGGCCTGGAGGGCCTTCATCACCTGGCCCATGTCCTTCTTGGTGGCGGCGCCGGTCGCCTGGATGGCTTCACGGACGGCGTTTTCGAGCTGGACTCCCTCCAGCATGGCGGGAAGGTAGGCCTTGAGGACGGCGATCTCCGCCTGCTCGGAGGCGGCCCGATCGGCATAACCCGCCTTGGTGTATTGCTCCACGCTATCTTCACGGGATTTCACAAGCCGCTTCACGAGGGCCAAGGCATCTGGCTCAGCCAGGCTCCCCTGAGGCCCCAGCCCCTTGGCCACCGCCTCGTTCTTGTAGGCCGCCAGGGCCATGCGGAGCACCCCCGTGCGGGCGGCATCCTTGGCCAGCATGGCGGTCTTGAGGTCGGATTGGAGGCGGTCGAGCATGGCGAATCCCGGGAAATTCAGCAGAATCTGGCCTTCCATCCTGACGGAACCGGGCCCCGGGCTCAATCTTCCGGTTCAAAAATCATGTCGGGGCAGGCCTTGCCGATGGGGGGGCATCACCCGGGACGCCCATGAATGTCGCCTACATCAACCCCTTCATCGAAAGCACGCTGCGCAGCCTGGACATGATGGCGGGCATCGCGGCCGAGAAGACCGGGCTCTCCGTGAAAGAGGACCTGATCACCACCTTCGACATCAGC
>JBGASS010000108.1:0-7573 GCA_044229555.1 Holophagaceae bacterium | reverse complement strand
GCGGGATGGTTTGGGGGCCGGGGCCGCAGGGCGGCGCGGCGGCGGGCGAGCTCGTCGATGGGAACGTCGAGGTCGAGGCGGCGGGCGTCCACGTCGAAAAGGATGGGATCCCCCTCCTCCACCAGGGCGATGGGTCCGCCCACGGCGGCCTCCGGGGAGACGTGGCCGGCCATGAGGCCGTGGGTGGCGCCGGAAAAGCGGCCGTCGGTGAGCAGGGCCACGGACTCGCCCAGGCCCGCGCCATGCAGTGCCGCAGTGACGGCGAGCATCTCCCGCATGCCGGGCCCGCCCCGGGGGCCCTCGTAGCGGATGACCACCACGTCCCCGGGCTCGATGGCCCCGGATTGCACGGCGGCGAAGGCGGCCTCCTCCCCGTCGAAGACCCGCGCGGGGCCCTGGTGGCTGCGCCGGCCGTGGCCCGCGAGCTTCACGACGCAGCCCTCGGGGGCGAGGCTGCCCCGGAGGATGGCGAGGCCGCCGGTGGCCTGGAGGGGCGCGTCGAGGGGCCGCACCACCCGCTGGCCGGGCGTTTCGCGGACCGAGGCCAGGGCATCGCCGAGGCTGCATCCGTCCACGGTGCGTGGGGATGGATCCAGGAGGCCGGCTTCCAGCAGGCGCTTCGCCACCAGGCCCACGCCCCCGGCGGCATGGAGGTCCGAGGCGACGTAGCGGCCGAAGGGTTTCAGGTCCGCCAGGATGGGGGTGCGGGCGCTGATGCGGTCGAAAGCCTCCAGGTCGAGGTCGACTCCCGCCTCCCCGGCGATGGCCAGGAGGTGCAGCACGGCGTTGGTGGAGCCGCCGGTGGCGGCCACGGCGGCGATGGCGTTCTCGAAGGAGGCGGTGCATAGGAAGGTGCTGGGGCGGCGGTCGTCACGCACAAGTTCCATCACCAGCCGTCCCGCTGCGGTGCCTGCGGCATCGCGGGCCGCGGTCTCCGCCGGAGCCCCGGCGCTCCCCAGGGGCGAGAGGCCCAGGATCTCGAAGGCCGTGGCCATGGTATTGGCGGTGAACTGGCCGCCGCAGGCTCCGGCGCCGGGGCAGGCCTGATCCTCGATGAGCTGGAAGTCCGCCGCGGGCAGGTCGCGGTTGCCCACGGCCTCGAAGACGTCCTGGATGGTGAGGTCCTGGTCAAGACGCAGCCCCGGCGGGCCCCCGTAGAGGACCAGCCCCGGGAGGTCCAGCCGCGCCAGGGCCATGGCCACGCCAGGGTGGGTCTTGTCGCAGCCCGCCAGGCAGACCATGCCATCGAAGGGGTAGGCCCGGCCCACCAGTTCGATGGAATCAGCGATTAGGTCACGACTGATTAAAGAAGTATTCATTCCAAGAGTACCCATGGTGATCCCGTCAGAAATCGAGACGGTGTTGAATTCCATGGGTGTGCCGCCGGCCTCCCGGATACCCTGTTTCACGCATTCCGCGAGTTCCTTGAGATGGAGAATTTGCAGGGACCGATTTCCGTCCAGGCCATTGGCGATGGCGATGAGGGAGCCAGCTGTACCTCGTCGCTGAAGCCCGCGCCCTTCAGCATGGCCCGGGCGGGTGCCCAGGCATGGCCTTCCACCAGGGCGCGGCTGCACGAGACGAGGCTGTGGGCACGCTGGTGGGACGTCGGGCGGCAGCCTGGGACCGGGCTCAGCCTTCTGTGCGCAGACATCCTGGGCATCGGACGGGGACGTGGGGACCTCGACGGGACGGGGTGGGTTCGGGAGTGGGGGCGATACGAAAAAGCCCCGCGACCTGGAGAATGCGGGGCTGCGACTGGAATCGAGTCCGTCTAGGGCGCCCCCACCTCGTGCACCTTAGCAATTACGTGGGCGTTCAGGGTGCGCTTGGCATTGGGGACGGATTGGGCATGACGGTGCGGCGGGTCTTGCCGTGCAGGCCGCCGTGCAGGCCGCCGTGCAGGCCGCCGTGCAGGCCCATGTCCGGCCGGGGGCCGCGTCCAGTCCTTTCCGGCCGTGGACTAGGTGGGCCGGAATCGCGTTCAGCGCGCGCTGCGTGGACGGAGAAGAGGCGACATGCCAGAAGGTTACCCCAGGTAAGGGACTGTCAAGGATAAAGATCGAAAAAAGTTCACAAGCCCCTCAGGCGCGGGGGCGTCGCGAGCTTCCGGCTGGCCCCGCTCCAGGCCAGCTCGGAAAAGCGCCGGCGGATGCGGGCACCCAGCTCGGCGGTGCCGACGGTGCCGGCGGCGGCGAGATCCGCCGTGCCCACGCCCTCCTCGAGGACGCGGGCGATGGCCTCCTCCAGGAGGCGGGCCTCCTGCTCGAGGCCGAAGGCGTGGCGCAGCAGGAGGGCTGCTGAGGCGATGGCGCCGATGGGGTTGGCGAGGCCACGGCCCGCGAGGTCCGGCGCCGAGCCGTGGACGGGCTCGAAGAGGGGCGTGCCGGTGCCGAGGCTGGCGGAGGGGAGGAGGCCCAGGGAGCCCGGCAGCACGGCGGCCTCGTCGCTGAGGATGTCGCCGAAGAGGTTCTCCGTGAGCAGCACGTCGAAGCTGGCGGGCCTTGTGATGAGGGCCATGGCGCAGCTGTCCACGTACTGGTGGTCGAGGTCGACGTCCGGGTAGTCCTGCCCCACGCGGGTGACCACGTCCCGCCAGAGGCGGGAGGCCTCCAGGACGTTGGCCTTGTCCACGGAGGTGACCTTCCTCCGCCGCGACCGGGCCGCCTCAAAGGCGACGCGGGCCACGCGTTCCACTTCCGGCACCGTGTAGGCCATCGTGTTGAGGCCGCGGTCGGCGCTGAGCTCCCGGGGTTCGCCGAAGTAGAGGCCGCCGGCCAGCTCCCGGACGATGAGGAGGTCCGCGCCGCGGACGATCTCGGGCTTCAGGGGCGAGGAGCCCACCAGGGCCTCGGGCACGGCCACGGGCCTCAGGTTGGCGAAGAGGCCCAGGCCCGCCCGGAGCTGGAGCAGGCCGCTCTCGGGCCGCAGGCCCCCCTGCAGGTGGTCGTGGCGGGGGGAGCCCACGGCCCCCAGCAGCACGGCGTCGGCGCGCCGGCAGGCCTCCAGGGTCGCCGCCGGCAGGGGCAGGCCGCAGGCGTCCAGGGCGGTGCCGCCCACGGGATGGGCCTCGCAGCGGAAGTCGTGGAAGAACTCCGCAGCCACCAGCTGGAGGCAGGCCACCGCCTCCGCGGTGACCTCCGGGCCCACGCCGTCGCCGGCCAGGACCGCGATGGTCTTGGCGGGACTCATGCGCCCGCCTTCAGGGCCTTGGCCTGGATGTAGGGCAGCAATCCTCCCGCCGCCAGGAGGGCTTCGGCGAAGTCCGTGAGGGGCACGAAGCGGGCTTCCCGCCCGCGCGTGAGGTTGCGCAGCAGGCCGGCCTTCAGGTCCACCTCGAGGTCGTCCCCGGGCTCGGCGAAGGTGGCGGCCTCGGGGCACTCGATGGCGAGGAAGCCGTTGTTGATGGCGTTGCGGAAGAAGATCCGGGCGAAGCTGGAGGCCACCACCACCCGGATGCCGGCGCCCCGCAGGGCCCACACGGCGTGCTCCCGGCTGGATCCGCAGCCGAAATCCTCCCCGGCCAGGAGGATGTCGCCTTCGCGGACCCGGGCCACGAAGCCCGTGTCGATGTCCTCCATGGCATGCTTCGCCAGCTCGGCCTCCTCGTGGACGTTGAGGTGGCGGGCGGGGATGATCTCGTCGGTGTTGATGTGGGCGCGGCCGTAGACGTGGGCGCGGCCCCGAAGGGTGTTCGTCGTCGCGGTCATGTCACACGCCCCAGAGGTAGTCGTCGGCGCCGGCGGCCACGAGGGCGGGCCTCCGGGCGGAAGGGAAGGATTCGGAAATCGCGGGTCTCGGAAGATAGTCCCGGGGATCGGCGACCACGCCGGCGATGGCGGTGGCCGCGGCCGTCGCGGGGCTGGCCAGGTAGACCAGGCTCTTCGTGGAGCCCATGCGGCCCACGAAGTTGCGGTTGGTGGTGCTGAGGCAGCGCTCGCCGGGGCCCAGGACCCCCATGTGGCCGCCGAGGCAGGCGCCGCAGGTGGCGGTCGATACGACGCAGCCCGCGTCGGCGAAGGTCTCCAGGAGCCCCTCCCGCATGGCCTGCTTCCAGACCTCCGTGGTGGCGGGCACCACGATGGCGCGGGTGCCGCTCGCCACCTTGTTGCCCTTCAGGATCGACGCCGCGATGCGCAGGTCCTCGATGCGGCCGTTGGTGCAGGATCCGATGTAGACCTGGTCCATGCGGTCCGGGGGCACTTCGCCCACGAAGCGGCCGTTGGAGGGCAGGGAGGGCATGGCCACCATGGGCTCCAGGGCCCCCACGTCCACGCTGTGCCGGCAGGCGTAGGCGGCGTCGGCGTCGGGACGGAGGATCGCGTAGGCCTCGTCCGTCCGAGCCCTCACGTAGGCCTCGGCGACCTCGTCGGCCACCATCACGCCGTTCTTGCCCCCGGCCTCGATGGCCATGTTGGTGATGGTGAAGCGGGCCTCCATGGAGAGCCCGGGCAGCGCGCTGCCGCCGTACTCCATGGCCATGTAGCGGGCGCCATCCACGCCGATGCGGGCGATGATGGCGAGGATGATGTCCTTGGAGTAGACGCCGAAGGGCAGGGGGCCCTCCAGGTCGATGCGCAGGGTCTCCGGCACCTTGAACCACAGCTCGCCGGTGGCCAGGGCCGCGGCCAGGTCCGTGGAGCCGATACCTGTGGCGAAAGTGCCCAGGGCCCCCATGGTGGTGGTGTGGCTGTCCCCGCAGACGATGGTCTGGCCCGGCAGCACGTGGCCCTGCTCCGGGGCCAGGGCGTGGCAGATGCCGTGGTTGCCCACCTCGTAGTAGCGGGCGATGCCCTGTTCCTCCCGCCATTGCCGCAGGGCCGAGGCCAGCTCGGCGCTGCGGATGTCCTTGTTGGGCACGAAGTGGTCCGGGGTCACCAGGATCTTCGAGGGGTCGAAGACCTTCGTGATGCCGAGCTTCCGCAGCATCTCCACCGCCGGCGGCGTGGTCACCTCGTGGCAGATGATGAGGTCGAGGGTGGCGTTGACGATCTCGCCGGGGACCACGCGGTCCCGGCCCGAATGGGCGGCGAGGAGCTTCTCGGTGAGGGTCATGCCCATGGGCTTCGGTTCCTTCAGGCGGTGGCGGTGGCGGCGACCCGGGCGGGCGCCTTGCGGGCGTACACGAGCTTGTTCACGGCGTTGAGGTAGGCCCGGGCGGAGGCGTCCACGATGTCCGTGCTGGCGGCCCGGCCCGTGGCGGGGGCGCCGGCGAAGTCCACGTGGACGAAGACCTCGCCCACGGCGTCGGCGCCGCCGGTGAGAGAGCGGACCGTGAAGTCCAGAAGGGTGCCCTGGAGGCCTGTGAGCTTGTCGATGGCGGTGAAGACCGCGTTGACGGGGCCGTCCCCGGCGGCGGTCTCCGTGGCTTCCGCGCTGCCGTCCCAGAGGGTCACGAGGGCGGTGGAGGTGGCGGAGGTGCCCGCGGTGGCCTGGACGGCGCGGAGCTTCCAGGCTTCGGGAATGTGGGCGATGCCGTCCTGGACGATGGCCAGGAGGTCCTCGTCGAAGATCTCCTTCTTCTGGTCACAGAGCTTGTTGAAGATCTTGTAGGCCTTCTCCAGTTCGGGTTTCGCCAGCTCGAAGCCCAGCTCCGCGAGGCGCTGGCCCAGGGCGTGGCGGCCGCTGTGCTTGCCCAGCACCAGGCTCTGCACCCGGGCGCCCACGGATTCGGGGGTCATGATCTCGTAGGTGGACCGGTGCTGGAGCACGCCGTGCTGGTGGATGCCCGCCTCATGAGCGAAGGCGTTGCGGCCCACCACGGCCTTGTTGGGCTGCACGGCGACGCCGGTGATGTGGGTGAGGAGCTGGCTGCTGCGGGTGATCTGGGCGGTGTCCACGCCGGTCAGGAAGGGCAGGCGATCCTGGCGCACCCGCAGGGCCATGACCAGCTCCTCGAGACTGGCGTTGCCCGCCCGCTCGCCGATGCCGTTCACCGTGCATTCCACCTGTCGCGCGCCGGCCTCCACGGCGGCGAGGCTGTTGGCCACCGCCAGGCCCAGGTCGTCGTGGCAGTGGACGCTCAGCACGGCTTGGCCGATGTTGGGAACGCGCTCCCGGACCGTCCGGATGAGGGCGCCGAACTCGGAAGGGACGGCGTAGCCCACGGTGTCCGGGATGTTCACCACCGTGGCGCCGGCGGCGATGACCGCCTCGACCACGTCGCACAGGAAGTCGACGTCCGAGCGTGTGGCATCCTCGGCGGAGAACTCCACGTCGTCCGTGAAGGACTTCGCGAGCCGCACGCCGGCCACCGCCATTTCGAGGGCCTCGGCGCGGCTCTTCTTCAGCTTGTGGTCCAGGTGGATGTCGGAGGTGGCGAGGAAGGTGTGGATCCGGGGCCGGGCGGCGCCCTTGAGGGCCGCCCAGGCCCGCTCGATGTCCGCGGGCAGGGCCCGGCAGAGGCCGGCGACGATGGGCTTACGGCAGGCTTCGGCCACGGCCTTCACCGCCTCGAAGTCGTCCCCGGAGGCCACGGGAAAGCCCGCCTCGATGACGTCCACGCCGAGGACCTCCAGCTGGCGGGCCATCCGCAGCTTCTCGTCCAGGTTCATGCTGCAGCCGGGGCTCTGCTCGCCGTCCCGCAGCGTGGTGTCGAAGATGGATACCCTGTCCCTGCCCATGGGCGCCTCGCAGGTTCCAGGTTGGAGGCCGTGGGGGGCTTCGTAAAATTTATAGTATTAACAAAATCATAAGGATTATTGATAATCCTCGGATGGACCTCGCCCAGCTCGACGCCTTCATCCACGTGGCCCGGGAGAAGAGCTTCTCCCGGGCCGCCCACAAGCTCTTCCGCACCCAGCCGGCCCTGAGCATCGCCATCAAGCGCCTGGAGGAGGAGCTGGGGGAGACGCTTTTCGACCGCAGCGCCAAGGGCGGCGAGCTGACGGACGCGGGGCGCACCCTGCTCTCCTACGCCCAGCGCATGCTGAACCTCCGCGAGGAGGCCCTGGAGGCCGTGGCCGACTACCGCCGCATGCTGGGGGGCAGCCTCACCATCGGCGCCAACGAAAGCACGTCCCTCTACCTGCTGCCCGCCCTCCTGCTGCGCTACCGGGAGGCCTTCCCCCAGATCCGCATCAACGTGCAGCGCCATCTCTCCGAGCGCCTGCCGGTGGAGGTGCTGGAGCGCAACCTGGACTTCGGGTTCCTTAGCTTCGAGCCCCCGCAGACGGGCCTGGAGTCCCTGGTGGTGCACAAGGACGAGCTGGTGCTGGTGGTGCCCCCGGGCCATCCCTTCGCCGGCCGGGAAGACGTGGCCCTGAAGGACCTGGGCCGGGAGACCTTCGTGGCCCACAACGCCCGCACCCCGGCCCGCACCCATATCATCGAGCTGTTCCAGAAGCACCGCACGCCCCTCAACATCGCCATCGAGCTGGCCACCCTCGAGACCATCAAGGACTTCGTGCGCCTGGGCGCCGGCCTCGCCATCCTGCCCCGCCTGTCGGTGCGCGACGGCCTCGAGGCCGGGACCCTCGTCGAAGTCCCCGTGAAGGGCCTCGCCATCGAGAAGGTGCTCCGCATGGTCTACCGCAAGGAGGAGAACCTCAGCCACGCGGCAAAAGCCTTCCTG
>JBGASS010000107.1:0-7633 GCA_044229555.1 Holophagaceae bacterium | reverse complement strand
CCTCCCGGTTCCGACCCGGGCACCTCACGCTTATCAGGCGTGCGCTCTTCCGACTGAGCTAAGGGGCAGTGGTGGCGGGAGCGGCAGGAGTCGAACCTGCACGGGACTGGTTTTGGAGACCAGGGCCCATCCCTTGGGCATCGCTCCCTTGTGGTACCAACGGTCAGATTCGAACTGACACTGACGTGCTTCTGAGACACGGGCCTCTGCCGGAGTTGGGCTACGTTGGCGTGGTGGTGAGTTGGTCGCGGGCCAGGGAGTCGAACCCTGCGGCCAGGCTTATGGGGCCCGGCCCGTGCCTCACGGCCCGCAGTGCTTGGTGCCTCCGGCGAGGATCGAACTCGCTCCCGTCGGCTTAAAAGGCCGCTGCTCGACCGGTTGAGCTTCGGAGGCCTGGGGTGTTCGGAGGAAGTGAGTGGAGAGGCCGGCCGGATTCGAACCGGCGTTGCGTGGTTGGCGACCATGCGTCCTTCCTCTGGACGACGGCCTCGTGAGTGGTCGGGGCGACAGGATTCGAACCTGCGTGGATCTGCTCCCGAAGCAGAGGGGTGACCGCTACCCTACGCCCCCTTGTTGACTGGCTGTCCCACCGGGGTTTGAACCCGGAATCTCCACCTTGAGAGGGTGGCGGCTTGGCCGATTCGCCCATGGGACCCTGACTTTCGTGAAACCTGGTCCGGCGGGGGCGCGTCCCTCGGGATGCGCCCCCTTCCCCGCCCGATGCGGGGAGCCGGCTGACTGGTGGATCCACCGGGACTTCAACCCGGTCCTCCTGCTTGCAAGGCAGGTGTGCCACGCGACAACACTTTGGACCCAATGTGGCGAGGCATACGGGATTCGAACCCGTGATCTGTGCATCGACAGTGCACCGAGGATGGCCAGCTCCTCCAATGCCTCATGAAGCCCCGGCAGGCGCGATGATCCCCCGGGGTTGATGTGGGGACAGGCACGGCGTCCCCCTTGCCGGTGATGCGCCCACGGTAGGCCGTGTGGCGGGGATCTGCCGGGCTGGGAGGCTGCCGAGGCCTGTCCGTCTTGTTTCCACCTCCCATGACATCCTATAAACGCCATGGAAGTGCAGTTACTTCGTTATGATGTTGTCAATGATCTAGTTATTTGCTTACTGCTGATGGCGGTGAGGATGGGATTCGAACCCACAAGGAATAGAGAAATCCCTACCCGGGTAGCAACCGGGGCCGATACCAGGTTTCGGGTGACCTCACCGAGGTCGGATGGAGGGTGGGAGGAATGGATGGGGGACCCGGACTTGAACCGGGATGTCGGGATCCAAAGGCCCGCGTCCTACCGTTGAACGATCCCCCTTCGCGTCAGGACGCGTCGGATGGCTGGGGCGGAGGGACTCGAACCCTCGAAGGCCTGATCCAGAGTCAGGTGCCGTAGCCGCTGGGCCACGCCCCTATGGAGCCGTTCGGAGCTGCTGCGTGTGTGCCGGGGCGGCTGGTGCGGCGAGTCCATACCCCTGGACTCTCCAGGCCTTCGGTGGCGTCCGTTCGGGCGGTTGTTCGCCCGGCGGGAGTGCCTTACGCGACAGGAATCAAGCTCGTCGCTTGATTTCGATCCCGGTGGAAGGCTTTGAAGCCGACCGGTTCCCGGGAACTGCCTCGCTCGCACCAGGAGTCATGACCCGGTCCGAGCAGCATCGCCGCGCGAAGCTCAAGGCTCGCGGGGGCTGTCTGTAGGATTCGGGGGGTCATGGAATGTGTCTCCGTGCGATGAGGTCGTGTCGACCAGGTGATTCAGAGCATGAATAATCCATGGAATCTAGTCAAGGAAAAATTTGATTAATTCTCCAAGCATCGAGTCACGCTAAGCGGCTGAGTTGGAACGGTCCCGCAGGAACTTCAGCTTTTACAAGGGGCCCGTGAATGGCGCCTCCGGGTTGGCCGCCCCCGGCAGGGTGTGACGAAAGACCACGGGGGGCAGTTCTAGGGTGAAGCGAGGGCCGGACGGCCTCCGTCTCTCCATGCCCAGAGGTGCCCATGCGCAAGGATCTCGTCCTAGGGATGGCCGGTTCGGGGGGCGACGGCATCGTCTCTGCCGGGGATTCGCTGCTGCAGGCCGCGGCGGCGGAGGGCTACCACGGGGTCATGACCAAGAGCTTCGGCTCCCAGATCCGCGGGGGCGAGTCCTCCTGCCGGGTGCGCATCAGCACCGACCCCATCCTGAATCCCGGCGGCAACCTGGACGTGGCGGTGGCCCTGAACTGGGAGGACTTCCTCAAGTTCGGCGCCGAACTGCCGGTGAGTGGCACCACGGTGGTCATCTACGAGGCCGCGACCGGGGTGGCGGAGTCCGCCATCCCCCTGGTGGGCGTGACGCCCCTCCAGGTCTTCGCCGTGCCCATCGCCGAGATGGCCAAGGCCACCGCGGGCACCGAGCGCGCCAAGAACACCGTGGTCCTCGGCCTCATCGCCGGCTGGTTCGGCATCGGCGCCGTGGCGGTGATGAAGGGCATCCGCAAGCGCCTGGCCAGGAAGGGCGAGGAGCTCGTCGAAGCCAACCAGCGCGCCTTCGACGCCGGCATCGCCTTCGCCAAGGCGCATCCCCTCAAGGCCGACATGGCCATCGAGCCTTCCATCAACAAGGGCGCGCCGAAGCTCCTCACCGACGGCAACGACATGTGCGCCGCCGCGGCGATCTTCGCGGGCTGCCAGTTCTTCGGCGGCTATCCCATCACGCCCTCCACGGAGATCATGCAGTTCTTCACGGACCACGTCTGGAAGTACGGCGGCGCGGTGCTGCAGGCCGAGGACGAGATCGCCGGCATCGGCGCCGCGGTGGGCGCCTCCTTCGCCGGGAAGAAGGCCATGACCGCCACCAGCGGCCCCGGCCTCTCGCTGAAGACTGAGATGATGGGCCTCGCCACCATCGCCGAGCTGCCCCTGGTGATCATGGACGTGCAGCGGGGCGGCCCCTCCACGGGCCTGCCCACCAAGTCCGAGCAGTCCGACCTCTTCGCGGCGGTCTTCTCCGCCCACGGCGACGTGATCCGCCCGGTCCTGGCGCCCACCTCCGTGGCGGACACCTTCCGCATCACCGTGGAAGCCTTCAACATCGCCGAGCAGTACCAGACCCCGGTGATCATCCTTTCGGACCAGGAGATCTCCCAGCGCAAGGAGACCCTGGATCCCATCGACACGAGCCGGTTCAAGATCATCGACCGCCTCCGACCTTCAGCAGCGGACCTGGTGGACTACAAGCGCTTCCGGCAGACCGAAAGCCACATCAGCCCCATCAGCCATCCGGGGATGCTGGGCGGCACCTACCTGGCGTCCGGGATCGAGCATTCGGAATCCGGCGCGCCCACCAACAGCGGCTCGGTCCACGCGCGCATGAACGACAAGCGCACGAAGAAGCTCGACCCCCTGAAGGACCGCAGGGACCTTTTCGAGGTGTCGGGCAATCCGGACGCACCCCTCGCCGTGGTGGCCTGGGGCAGCGTGGCGGGGGTCTGCCGCGAGGCGCTCTTGATGGCGAAGGAGAGGGGGCTGGACGTCAAGCTCCTGGTGCCCTACCTGCTCTATCCGGTGGCGGAGCAGGCCTACCTGGACTTCTTCGCCTCCGTGCAGAAGGGCCTCATCGTCGAGCAGAGCCACCTGGGCCAGTTCCACAAGCTGCTTCGCATGCACCTGGATTTGCCGCGGGGCGTCCGGTCCCTGGCCCGCAGCGGCGCGAACCCCTTCCTCCCCGGCGAGATCGTCGAGGCCCTCCACCGCTGTCTCGCCGAGCTGCAGCGCAGCCACGAGTCCGAACTGCAGCCCCAGGAGTGAGGTTCCCATGAGCGCCACCTGCGAATTCCAGGCGAAGGACTACCGGAGCGACCTCAAGCCCATCTGGTGCCCGGGCTGCGGCGACTTCTCGGTGGTCGCGAGCATCTACCGCGCCCTGGCCGCCATCGGCCGCCCGCCCCACGAGATCGCCTTCGTCTCGGGCATCGGCTGCTCCAGCCGCATCCCCGGCTATACCACCGCCTACGGCTTCAACAGCGTGCACGGCCGCGCCCTTCCCATCGCCCAGGGCATCAAGCTGTCCAGCCCCGAGCTGCTGGTGCTGGCGGCGGGGGGCGATGGCGACGGCTTCTCCATCGGCGGCGGCCACATCGCCCACGCCATCCGGCGGAACATGGACCTCACCTACATCGTGATGGACAACCAGATCTACGGGCTCACGAAGGGCCAGCTTTCGCCCACCTCCCAGAAGGGGCGCAAGACCTGCACCTCCCACTACGGCAGCCTGGAAGCCCCGGTGAACCCGCTGCTCTACGTGCTGGCCTACGGCGCGGGCTTCGTGGCCCAGGCCTCGCCTACGGACATCGCGGGCATGGCGGCGATCATCGAGGAGGCCATCCGCTACCCGGGCTTCGCCTTCGTGAACATCCAGTCCCCCTGCGTCACCTACGGCGAGGAGGCCCAGCAGATCAGGGGGCTCAAGGCCATCAGCGAGTCCCTTGCGGCCCTCGGCCATGATCCCGCCGACCGCCTGGCGGCCATGGACCTGGCCCAGCACTACGGGAGCAAGCTCCACCTGGGCGTCTTCTACCGGGATCCGGAGCCGGCGCCCACCTACGGCGACCTCGTCGGCGAGCGCCAGGACCTGCTGTCCCAGGGCGCCTTGCCCAGGGAGCGGATCCTCGACCTGTTCATCAAGGCGTGAGCGGAGGCCTTCCATGGCGACCCGAGGCATTGATCTCTCCCAGCTCTCCCTCATGGATGCTCTCGACCTGGCCATCCTCATCGAGGAGGAGGCCCAGGAGCGCTACGAGGACTTCGCCGCGCAGATGGAGCAGCACCGCACGCCCGGCGCCGCGCGCTTCTTCCGCGCCATGGCGGTGAACGAAGGCCGGCACGGCAGCGCCCTGTTCGACCGGCGCACGGAGCTCTTCGGCCCGACCGTCCGGCTCGTCTCCGGGGCCGCCATCTTTGATGTCGAGGCCCCGGACTTCGACGAGGCCCGCGCCTTCATGAGCCCTCGCCAGGCCATGGAGGCGGCGCTGCGGGCCGAGCGGAAGGCCCATGCCTTCTTCGCGGAGGCGCTGCCAGGCATCCTGGATCCGGAGGTGCGGGCCCTCTTCGAAGAGCTGAGGGAGGAGGAGGCCGAGCACGAGGCCCTGGTGCTGGCGGAGATCGCCAAGCTGCCGCCCGAGCCCGCCTTCTCTGACCAGGAGTTCGTGGATCCGCCGGCGGCCCAGTAGGAGCGCTATCCGCGGGCCGGCAGGGCCTCCTGGGGCCGCGGCGGGTGGGTGCGGAGCCGGTCCAAGGCGGCGTCGTAGTCCGCCTCGCAGGCCAGTTCGGAGACCAGTTCCGTGTGGACTACGGTGCCCCGCTCGTCGACGACCACCACGGCCCGGGCCAGGAGCCCCTGGAGGGGGCCGTCCACCATGGCGACGCCGAAATCCTGGCCGAATTCGGGGTGGCGGAAGGTGGAGGCGAAGGCGATCTGCTCGAGCTCCCCGGCTTCCGCGAAGCGACCTTGCGCGAAGGGCAGGTCCGCGGAGACGCAGACCACCGTCATGTTGGGGGCGTCCCCGGTCCGGGCGTCGAAGGCATAGACGCTCCGGGCGCAGGTGTCGGTGTCGAGGCTCGGGAAGATGTTGAGGACCACCCGCCGGCCCTCGAGGTCCTCGCGGGAAAGCGTGGACAGGTCGGGACGGAGCAGGGTGAAGGGGGGGCAGGGACGCCCGACCGCGGGCAGTTCGCCGGCGGTGTGGACGGGGCTTCCCTGCAGGGTGACGAGGGCCATGAGTACCTCCAGGCACGGCCCAAGGCTACTCCCGGCCGCCCCGCCTCACCCGTGCCGGAGGAGCGGCACCGGTCACAACGCCCTGCGCCGTCGCGACCAGGGCCGACAGCTTCTTGGGCGCCACGGCGCGGTAGCTCTCCAGCAGCCAGCTCTCCAGGATCGGGATGGGCACCTTCCGGCGGCCATCGAAGGTGGCGCTCACCCAGCCGCTCTTCCCCAGGCCGTACCCGGTGGGTGCGACGAAGGGCAGCATCAGGGCGGCCCCGCTGGAATGGGGCAGCTTCACCGTGAAGCCGAGCTCGTCGCCGGGCTTGTTGGTGAAGCAGAAGGCCTTGCCCTTCACCTTCCAGGCCACGTGCTCCCACGGGAAGGCCTCCGTGGCTTCCGGCAGCGAGAGGGCCAGGGTCCGCAGCGCCTGGAAGGCGGCGGCCAGGTTCGCCTCCCGCCGGGTGGCCATCAGCCCTTCTGCAGTTCCATGAGGATCTGGCGCGCGCAGGCCTTGAGGGTCTCGATGACCCCCGTGCCCTGGTTGGCCACGGCCTCCAGCATGGGTTCGGACCGGAACCGCAGCAGGCGCTCCATCTCGTCGACCGGCGCGGCGCTGGGCATGTCGCGCTTGTTGAGCTGGAGCACGTAGGGGATGGTGCGGATGTCGAAGCCGTTGTCCTTGAGGTTCGTCGCGAGGTTGGCGATGGACTCGATGTTGGCTTCCATGCGCGGCTTCTGGCTGTCCGCCACGAAGATCACGCCGTCGCAGCCCCGCAGGATGAGCTTGCGGGAGGCGTCGTAGAAGACCTGGCCGGGCACCGTGTAGAGGTGGAAGCGGACCTTGAAGCCCTTGACCGTGCCCATGTCCAGGGGAAGGAAATCAAAGAAGAGGGTGCGGTCCGTCTCCGTGGCCAGGCTCACCAGCTTGCCGCGCTTTTCCGGGTTGGCCTGCTCGTGGATCCACTGGATGTTCGTCGTCTTTCCGCAGAGCCCCGGACCGTAGTAGACGATCTTGCAGTTGATCTCGCGGGATGCGTAGTTGATGAAGGTCATGGGGGGCGCCCGGGTCCAGAGTTGGCAACAGGAGGGGGATCGGGGACGTGAACCTTCAATCGCCGAAGAGCTTGTCGATGTCCTCGTCGGTGATCTCTGAGAAGGGGCTCTCGAACTTGGTGGTGTTGGAGCTCTCGGTCTGCGCCCGCGTCTCGACCCGCTCGAAGATCTCCAGCAGCTCCCGGGAGGTCTTCTTCACCCTGAGGCGCACCAGCGCGAGGCTGGAGCTCTGGTCGAAGATCACCACCAGGATCCCGCGCTTGCCCACGATGCTGATGTGCAGGTTGTCCTTCTCCCCCTCGTGGAACAGGAGGCTGAACTCCTTCTCCCCGATGAGTTTCGCCAGCCCGTCCGTGGCGGCGACATTGCCGGCGGTGAGGCTGGCCAGGCTGGTGGCGTCGATGCTGTGCACGTCCCCCGCCGCGGCGATCTGCTGCCCGTTCTTGTCCACGAGGAAGACGACCTTCGAAGACGCGTCCTTCTGGAGGCGGCCGATGATGTCCTGGAGCTGCTTGAACTCCTCCTCGAACATGACAAGATCGAGTTTGGCCACGAGGGACCTCCAAGCGGGATGCGAGACCTGAGCATACCGCAATTGAGATGGGGGGATCGGAGGCACCCCGGGTCCTTCCACCCCGCGCCCCCCGAAGGGTCGGAACTGGGTGGCGGCGGGCCCCTGGGGGTCGGATCCAAAGGCCGGCGGGATGGGCAGGGCAGGGGCCGGCACCGGATAAAAAACGGGCCCCGGAGGGCCCGTTTCGGAACGAAGGAAGAACGCTTAGTTCTTCTTCTCTTCCTTCTTCTCCTCGGCCTTGGCGGCCTTCTTGGACTT
>JBGASS010000106.1:0-7697 GCA_044229555.1 Holophagaceae bacterium | reverse complement strand
GCGGGACCTTCAGCGTCGCGGCGAAGGCGCTGAAGAAGGCTGCCGACGGCCGCTCCAGCTCCTGCTTCCAGGCCTCCAATGGATTCTCAGTCATCCCCAATTCCGAAGGCCTCCAGGACCATCTTGCCCCAGTGGTGCCCGAAGGCCCGCTTCCATACGGGACTCTCCTCGCGGATGCCGGCCTCCTGCAGACGGTCCGAGAGTTCCAGGCGCAGGCCGTCGCCCTCGCTGCCGAGGTGGTTCGCCGCCTGGGCGATGAAGGCCTGCCGGGCGGCCTGGAGGGCGTCGAAGTGGTCCAGGTAGGCCGGGCTGTCGGGGGGCGGCGCGGAAGCCCGCAGGCGCTGCCAGCCCTCGAAGAGGGACAGGGCCTTCGGATCCTTCGCGAGGCGGCCGTCCAGCCGTTTCAGGCCTCCCGCCGGCGCCCCCTCCTCGCTGCGGGCGAGGGCCAGCCGCAGCTGGGCGGCCTTGGCGACGTCCTTGGCGAGGTGCGCCATGGCCACGAAGGCCCGGGGCCGCGCCCGCTTCGCGCGCCGGCCGAAAAAGGTGTCCAGGGCCGCCACCACCGCTTCCGCGGGGACGCCTTCCCCCTCCCACGCCGTGACCTGGAGGAAGTCCTCCCGGCTCAGGAAGGCGCTCCGGCCGTGCAGGTGGAAGGCCCACTCCGCCTCGATCCAGTCCAGCTCCTCGCGGGTGTAGGCCATGGCTTCATTGCGCCGGGAGGAGCCGGGAGCCGTCCTTGAGGAGGATGGCGCCGCCGTCCATCCCCGCGATCTCGTCGGCGCCGAGGCCCGTCCGCGCGTAGCCCACCAGCCGCCACTGCACGGTGGGGGCCTTGGCGCCGCTCCCGGCTTCGAAGACCTGGATCGCGTAGAGGGTCCCCTGCCGCCCCTCCACGAGGAAGAAGCGGCCCGCGGCGCCCCGTCCGGCCCATTCGGCGGCGGCGGGAACCGCGGGAGGACGGCGGGGCGCGCGGGGACCGCGCTGCCAGAGCCCGAGGGCCAGAGCGGCCCCCAGCACGAGCAGCCCGAGGCCGCCGATCATCCATGCCTTCCTCACGTCCTTGCCTCCGGAGCCAATGGTAACGGGCTACACTGTCCGCGAGGCCTGCATGGTGCTGCTGCGCGAACAGATCCGCTACAAGAGCCGCCGCGAGATCGAGAAGATGCGGCTGGCGGGACGCCTCGCGGCCAACGCCCTGCGGGTCGCGGCCCGGGCGGCGAAGCCCGGCGTGAGCCTGCTGGAGCTGGACAAGATCGCCGAGACCTACATCCGCAAGCAGGGCGCCGTGCCGAACTTCAAGGGCTACCACGGCTTCCCGGGGACCCTCTGCACCTCGGTGAACGACCGCGTGGTGCACGGCATCCCCACGGACTACATCCTCCAGGAAGGCGACATCATCTCCATCGACTGCGGCTGCAAGCTGGACGGCTACCACGGCGACACCTGCCTCACCGTGGGCGTGGGCCAGATCAACGAGGAGGCCCAGCGCCTCATGCAGACCGCCCAGCTGGCCATGTACCTGGGCATCGAGCACTGCCGGCCGGGCAACCGCCTGGGCGACATGGCCACCGCCGTCCAGCTCTTCGCCGAGGAGCGGGGCTACGGCATCGTGCGCGACTACATCGGCCACGGCATCGGCAAGGAACTCCACGAGGACCCCCAGGTGGTCTACGCGGACCAGAAGCCCGGCACGGGCTTCCGCATGGAGCCCGGCATGACCATCACCATCGAGCCCATCCTCACCACCGGCTCCCACCGCTGCCTGGTGGAGGCCGACGGCTGGACCGTCCGCACCCGGGACGGCGGACTCAGCGCCCAGTTCGAGCATGACGTGGCCATCACCAAGGACGGTCCGGACATCCTGTCCCTGCCGGATCCCGAGTTCGAGCTCGAAGACGGCCTCTGACCCGCCCCGGCGAACCGGAGGTCCCGGCCGTCGCCCCTTTCCCCGCGCGTGCCTGCCCGCCCTGCTGGTGCCTCGCCGGGTGCGCCTCCAAGAGGCCAAGGAGACGCGGAGCGCCGGACCTGGCGGTGCGCGAGCTCCAGGGCCTGGTGGACGAGGGCATCGAGCAGGGCGTCAAGGAGCGGGAGGCCGCCCGCAGCGAGGACGCCCTGGTTCGCGGCCGTCGCCGCCACCGCCGTCCAGCCCCTTCCAGGCCCTCCCCGGAGGCCCAGGCGCTGAAGAACCCGTACGATCCCGCCAAGCCCATCTACGTCGCGGGCCCCGAGGCGAAGGAGCCCGGCACCGTGTACCTCGACGCCCGGTCCGCCGCATCGGGGCCATCAGCGTCATGGCCGTCTTCAAGGACGGGGCGGCGGTGAAGAAGGAGGGGGGCCATGGTGAAGGTGAACATCGCCGCGCGCCCCCGGAAGATCGACATCGACACGGCGGGCCCCCCGTGGCGCCGCGGACTCTGGAGCCCATGGCCGCCCGCAGTCTCAGGGTCGAGGCCCCGGCGAAGCTGAACCGCTTCCTCGCCGTGCTGGGGCGGCGGGCCGACGGCTACCACGACCTGGAGCTGGTCACCACGGTGCTGGAGGGCGTGCCCTCCCTCACGGACATCCTCGAAGGGGAGCCCGCGGAGGCCTTCGGCCTCTCCCTCTCCGGCCCCGCCGCGGAGGGCCTGGACGCCGGGGCGTCAAACCTGGTGGGTCCGGGCCTGGCGGCTGCTGGAGGAGGCCGCCGGGCAGTCCCTGCCCACCCGGCTCGCCCTGGAGAAGCGCATCCCCCACGGCGGCGGGCTCGGGGGCGGCAGCAGCGACGCCGCCGCCGCCCTGCGCCTCGGGGACCGCCTCTTCGACCTCGGCCTGGGGACCGCGCGGCTCCTCGGCCTCGGCGCCCGCCTGGGCTCGGACGTGCCCCTCTTCCTGCTGGGGGGCACGGTGCTGGGCCTCGGGCGCGGGGAAAGGGTCTTCCCCCTTCGGCCCTCCCCTGGAACCCTGGTGCTGGTGCATCCCGGCCTCCACGTCGCGACGCCGCATGTGGTCTACCGCGCCCTGGGCGAGGTGGGCTACCCCTTCCCCAGGGAATTGCCGGGCCTGGCCGAGGGCCGGCGCCGCCCTGGCGCAACGACCTCACCGGCGCGGCCCTGTGGGTCTGCCCGGCCCTGGCGGAGGCCCGGGAGGCCCTGGCGGAGCAGGGCGGCGAGCCCCTGCTCTGCGGCTCCGGCGCCTGCTGGGTGGCCCGCTTCCCGGGCCGGGGCCAAAGGGACCGGGCCACTGGCGCGCTGCGCATCGCGCACCCATCCTGGGGCATCCATTCCCTGGGGTGACCCGTGAACGCCTTCCTCGCCATGCTCCTCGCCGTGGAACTCCCGGTCTTCTTCGTGTTCGCGGTTTCGGTCTTCTTCGTGGGTCGCAGGGCGCCCGCCTCCTGGCTGGCGAAGTTCATGGCCTTGGAATTCCCCGTCCTTGCCGCGGGCGGCCTGGGCCTGCCCTCTACGCCCTCTGGGCTGTGCTGCGCGGCTGAACTTCGGCATTCCCCGCCCCAGCCGCTAACCTGAGGGATTGGAGCGGCGGATGGCGGACACGAAGCGGGTGAAGCTGGCGATCTTCCTGACGGTCTTTGTGGACCTGCTGGGCTTCGGCATCGTCATCCCCCTCCTGCCCCTCTACGCCAAGGCCATCGCCGAGCATCCCAGCCCCTGGATGGAGCGGGCCAACGCCCTCCTCCACCTGCAGACCCCCGGCGCCTTCTGGGCCGGGGTGACCTTCGTCAGCTTCTCCGTCATGCAGTTCGCTGCGACCCCCTTGCTGGGCCGCCTCTCGGACCTCGTGGGGCGCCGCCCCGTGCTCTGGCTCTCGCTGCTGGGCAGCTCCCTGGGCTACCTGGTGCTGGCCCTCACCCACCCGGTTCGAATGGGTGCTGGCGGCCCGCCTCCTGGACGGCCTCACCGGCGGCAGCAGCTTCCGTGGCCCAGGCGGCCATGGCGGACGTGAGCAGCCCCGAGGAGCGCAGCAAGGCCCTGGGCCTGATCGGCGCCGCCTTCGGGCTGGGCTTCGTGCTGGGCCCGGCCCTCGCGGGGCTCCTCAGCGGCTCGGCCTGGGCGTGTCGCTGCTGGCGGGCCGGGGCTGGCACGTCTCTTCGTGGCGGCGGGCCTGAGCCTCCTGGCCTCGCTCATGGTCCTGGCCTGGATGCCCGAAACCCTCACGGGCTGAGCTGAAGGCGAAGGCCCAGTCCAAGGAGCGCGGCGGCCACGCCCTTGCTCCGGGCCCTGGCCCGGCCCGGCATGCCCCACCTTCTCGCCATCGCCCTGCTGGCCATGTCGGGCTTCGCCATGATGGAGGGCACCTTCAGCCTCATGGCCAACGCCCGGTTCCAGTTCGGCCAGAAGGAGGTGGGCTGGCTCTTCGCCTACATCGGCGTCCTCATCACCCTCTACCAGGGCGGCCTCGTCCGGGTGGTCGCCAAGCGCATCCCCGAGCGGGCGGCCATGGGCCTGGGCCTCGCCGCCATGGCCGCGGCCCTCTACTTCCTGCCGGCCACGGCCTGGGCGTGGCCCTTCCTCCTGGTGATGATCCCCATGGCCTGGGGCTCGGGCATGAACTCCACCGCCACCTACGCCCTCGCCAGCCGGCTCGCTCCGGCGGAGGAGCAGGGGGGCGTCTTCGGCGTCATGAACGCCATGCAGGGCCTGGGGCGCATCGTCGGGCCCTTCGTGGGCACCTACGTCTTCGCCCGCCTGGGCTACCGCGCCCCCTACCGGGTGGCGGCCGCCTGCATGGTCCTCGCCCTGCTCCTGGCCCTGGCACTGCCGAAGCCCCGGATCGAGCCCCTCCCGGAAGCCTGAAGCGGAAGCCCGGGAGAGCGCTCCGATAGGATGGACCCCGGGAGTTGCCATGATCCATCTCGACGGACGCAGCCTGACCGCCCCGGCCCTGGCCCGCATCGCCGCGGGGGAGGCCGTGGGCCTCGATCCGCGGGCCCTCGCGCAGGTGGCGGAGAACCGCGCCGTCATCGACCGCATCCTCGCCGAGGGCCGCACGGTCTACGGCATCAACACGGGCTTCGGCCAGTTCGCCACGGTGGTGATCCCTCCGGACCAGCTCCGGCAGCTGCAGCTGAACCTGGTCCGCAGCCACGCCGCCGGTGTGGGCGATCCCCTGCCGAGGGCCCAGACCCGCGCCCTCATGGCCGCCCGCATCAACTGCCTGCTCAAGGCCTTCAGCGGGATCCGCCCCGAGCCCATCCGCCTCCTGGCGGAATGCCTGAACCGGGACGTGGTGCCGGTGGTGCCGAGCCAGGGGAGCGTCGGGGCCAGCGGCGACCTGGCGCCCCTCGCCCACGTGGCCCTGCTGCTGGTGGGCGAAGGCGAGGCCTGGTCGGCGGCGGGCCCCGTGCCCGGGGGCGAGGCGCTCCGGGCCGCGGGCCTCGAACCCGTGGTCCTGGAGGCGAAGGAGGGGCTGGCCCTCATCAACGGCACCCAGATGATCACGGCCCTCGGGTGCCTGTCGGTGGCGGAGCTCCGGCGCCTCGTGCCCCAGGCGGAGGAGATCGGCGCCCTGTCCCTGGAGGCCCTGCGGGGCAGCCGCGCGGCCTTCGATCCCCGCATCCACGCGGCCCGGCCCCATCCGGGGCAGGTGGCCGCCGCGGCCCGCATGCGGGAGCTGCTCGGGGACAGCAGCGCCATCGCCGAATCCCATAAGGACTGCCACCGCGTCCAGGACGCCTACAGCCTGCGCTGCATCCCCCAGGTCCACGGGGTGGCCCGGGACGCCCTGGACTTCGCCGGGAGCATCCTGGAGCGGGAGCTGAACAGCGCCACGGACAATCCGATGATCTTCACGGAGACCCATGAATCCCGGTCCGGCGGCAACTTCCACGGCCAGTACCCGGCCTTCGCCTGCGACGTGCTGGCCCTCGCCTGCGCGGACCTGGCCAGCATCTCCGAACGGCGGCAGGAGCGCCTGGTGAATCCGGCCTATTCGGACCTGCCCGCCTTCCTCACCACCAAAGGCGGCCTGGAGTCCGGCTTCATGATGGCCCAGGTCACCAGCGCGGCCCTGGTCTCCGAGCTCAAGGGCCTGGCCAACCCGGCCTCGGTGGATTCGATCCCCACGTCGGCGGGGAAGGAGGACCACGTGAGCATGGGCCCCATCGCGGCCCGCAAGCTGCTCCGGGCGGTGGAGGGCCTGGAGCGCGTCCTCGCCATCGAGGCGCGCATGGCCCTCGAAGGCGTGCGGCTCGTGGGGCTCAGCCCGGCGGAAGGCCTCCTGCCCCTGGTGGCGCGGCTCGCCGAGGCCTGCCCGCCCTGGGAGGACCGGCCCATGGCCGCGGAGATCGAAGCCTGCCGCAGGGCGCTGCGGGCCGGTTGAGCGCCTCGTCCGCGGGATCGCGCCGTTCGGACAGGCCCAGGACCCCCGCGGTCCAAGCCACGGCCGGTAAAACCGCCGGTCTGTCCTAGAATGGTCCAGCGGATCCCCCGCCCAACCCGACAACCCGACCATGACCCCCTGGCGCCAAGCCTGTGAAGCGGCCCTCCGCTTCTTCTCCGACGCGGATTCCATCCGCTTCTGGGGCGTGGCCCATGAGGTGGCCGGCGAGCAGGTGCCCATCTTCAACTACCGCTTCGAGCACTCCTTCGCGGTGGTGAAGCTGGCCCGCTGGCTCTGCCCGCGGGTGGGGGCGGACCTGGACGTGGTGGAATGCGCTGCCTGGCTGCACGACGTCCGCAAGAAGCTGAAGGATCCGCTCTCCAAGGACACCCACGCCCAGGACGCTTCGGCGGACATCGGGGCCATCCTGGCGGATACGGACTTTCCGGCCGGCAAGCTCGCCGCCGTGCGCCACGCCATCGAGCACCACGTCGGACTGAGGCTGGCCCGGCGCCTCGAACCCCTCGAGACCGCCTGCCTCTGGGACTGCGACAAGCTCAGCAAGCTCGGGGCCGCGAGCCTCATCCACTTCGGCTGCATCAGCGGCGCCTTCCAGCCCATCACCACGGAGGACATCCTCCGCCGGGGGGAGGCCTGGCTGGTGCTCTGCGAGGGCATCGTCGCCAGCTTCAACACCGACCCCGCGAAGGCCGAGGGCGCCCGGCGCCTGGCCTTCCTGAGGGAGCACTACGCCCAGCTGCGCCGCGAATGGGTGGAGCCCGTGGAGGCCTGCCCGTCATGAGCACCCAGCATTCCCTTGCGGAAGTCCTGCACCGGGCCCTCAAGTTCCTCCAGGTCTACGGACCGGAGGACTCCAAGGCCCAGGTCGTGCTGAAGGGCGTGAAGCAGATCCTCGACGAGCAGCTGGAGTTCAGCGATCGCCTCGAGATCGACGCGTCCCTCGGGCGCTACCGCCTCCTGCTGAACGGCCAGCCTCTGGAAGGGCCGCTGCCCAGCGTGAAGGCCCTGGCCCAGGCCCTCACGGAGCGCAGCATCCTGCG
Organism: Holophagaceae bacterium; assembly: GCA_044229555.1. Lineage (GTDB taxonomy): Bacteria > Acidobacteriota > Holophagae > Holophagales > Holophagaceae > JADJVL01. The sequence goes on along the minus strand of JBGASS010000106.1, from coordinate 321 downwards.
GCTCACCTTCCGCAAGGGCCTCCAGTCCGATGAGCTGAAGCTGCTCTTCTTCATCCTGCAGCTGCGCCCCCAGCGCCTCAAGGAGCTGGGGGGCGCCAACACCTTCCAGACGGAGCTGGGGCCCATCCTGCTGGAGGAGGGCACGCCGGAGGCTCCCACGGTGAAGCTGCCCACGGGCCCCATCCCCACCCTCCAGGACCTCCAGCCCGCGGCGGAGGCCATGGGCCTGGCGGACGCGCCGCCCCCGGCGCCTCGGCCGAAATCCACCCAGCCCCTCGGCGACCTGGCCCGGCTGCTCGCGCCCCGGCCCGTGCCGAAGGT
>JBGASS010000105.1:0-7650 GCA_044229555.1 Holophagaceae bacterium | reverse complement strand
ACGGCGGCCACGAGCTCCCGGGCCCGGTCCTGGAGGCGCGCCGGCGCCCAGCCCAGGAGGTGCAAAGGCAGCTCGATGTTTTCCCGGGCGTCCAGGGTGGGGATCAGGTGGAAGAACTGGAACACGGTGCCGTAGGTCCGGCGGCGCACTTCCGCCAGCCGCGGGGCCGTCATCGCCTCCAGGGCCTCGCCAGCCAGTCGCACGGAACCCTCGTCGGGCAGGTCGAGGCCCCCCAGCAGGTTCAGCAGCGTGGTCTTGCCGCATCCGGAGGGACCGAGCAGCGCCAGCCGCTCCCCCTTGGGGATGTCGACGTCCAGGGACTGGAGCACGGCGCGCGCGCCGTAACGCTTGGTCACGCCCCGGGCTTCGAGCAGCGCCGCCATGGATCCCCCTCCCTCCACCCTAGCCGAGGGCCGCCGGGGGCTCGGCGCCTGCCCGGTTCAGTGGACGGTCTCCTCGTCCTCGAGGAGCGGGGCATGGGGCGGGTCGACGCCCTTCCAGCCCAGCTTCCACGCCAGGTTCATGAGGATGCCGGCGGTGATGAAGAGGGCCAGGAAGCCCAGCACGAACCATTCCCGGAAGATGGCGAAGAGGCTCATCAGCAGCACCATCGCCACCAGCATCCAGTAGCGGGCCGAGCGGGTGGCGGGCTTCTTCTTGAAGCTGGGGAAGCGCACGGTGCTGACCATCAGGAGGCCCACCAGGAAGAGCTCCCCGGCGAAGGCGTAGGCGAAGCGGGCGTCCACGGGCGGCTGGGGCCAGCAGAGGATAACGGCAGCCACGCAGGCGGCGCCGGCGGGAATCGGCAGGCCGACGAAGAAGCGGGGGTCCACGGAACCCACCTGGACGTTGAAGCGGGCCAGGCGCAGGGCGCCGCAGGCGATGAAGAAGAAGCTGGCGCCCCAGCCCACAGCCCGGAGCTGGTGGTCCCCGGCGCCGAGGGTGAAGAAGGCGTAGCGGTAGGCGAGGATCGCCGGGGCCATGCCGAAGCTGACCACGTCCGCCAGGCTGTCCAGCTGCACGCCGAACTCGGTGGCGGTGTTCATGGCCCGGGCCACGCGGCCGTCCATGCCGTCGAAGAAGCCCGCGGCGACCAGCAGGGCCGCCGCCCAGAGGAAGTAGCCCGAGGGGTTGTCGCCGGCGGCGTTGATGGACATCACCACCGAGGAGAAGCCGCAGAACACCGAGAGCATGGTGATGCCGGAGGGCAGGGCGAACTTGGAGCGCTGGACCGCGCGGCGGCGCAGTTCGCGCCGATGCTCCCGGCGCTCCTCGGGGTTCATGACGGGCTTCATGGGCACCAGTGTTCCATAGATCATCCCAGGGTCCTTTCTCCCGCTCGGGATTCCGGGCCTGTCCCGTCCAGGCCCGCCCGGGTGATCGCGATCACGTTCCGGGCTTCCCGTGGGCGTGGGAAGGACCGCTTCCCCTTCCAGGTTCGCTTCCGGAAGTACAACGCGGATGCAGTGCCCATGAGGTTTGGACCCTCCTGGTCCCCCGGCGGTGGGCGCTGTGCGGAGCCCGGCTGTGCCGCCCCTCGTCGCGTTGACGCCACTCGGCCCCGAAGGGAACCTGAACCGATTCCCGCGGCTCTTTTCGTTCCCTCCCGTTCGTCCAGGCCCCGCCGGACCCCGCCCGGTTCGGCGTCACCCGGACCTTCATCAACCTGGCTCCATCCACCCTCGAGGACTCCATGGAGGATCGCCTTTCCGCTCTGGAGCGGCACGTCCAGGCCCTGGAAGAGAGGCTCGCGAGGCTCGAGGGATCCCCGGCCTCCGGGAGTCCCGCGCCGGGAGCGTCCCGGAGAAGGGCTCCGGAGCCTGAGGAGACGGCTGATGAGGCCCTGGTCTCCGGTTCGGACTTCGTCACCTTCCTGACCCATTCGGGGCGGAGCCTCATCGTGCTGGGCGGCGCCTACCTGGTGCGGGCCTTGACGGAAGCGGGAACGCTGCCGGCCCGCGCCGGAGTGGCGGCCGGCTTGGCCTACGCGGTCCTCTGGCTCTTCGCCGCGGGCCGGGCGGCCCGGCGGGGCCGCAGGGGCGACGCCACCTTCCACGGCCTGACCGCGACCGCCATCGCCTTCCCCCTGCTCTTCGAGGCCACCCTCCGCTTCCACTACCTGAGCCCCCCGGCGGCCGCCGCGGTGCTCGCTCTGCTCGCCGGGCTGTCCCTGGGGATCGCCTGGCGCTCCGACCACCGGGTCCTGGCCTGGGTGCTCACCCTGGCCTCCCTCCTCACCGGCCTGGCCCTCCTCGCCGCCACCGGTGTCGTTCTTCCTTTCGGCGCCTTCTTCATCGCGCTGGGGCTCGCGACCCTCTGGCTGGGCTACGAGCGGGAATGGACGCTGATGCGGTGGCTCGTGGCCCTGGTGGCGGATTTCGTCGCCGTGGGTCTCGTGCTGCGGGCCCTGACTCCCGCCCGCCCCGATCCCCCGGCGGCGGTCATCGGCCTCCTGCTCGCGCTGGCGGGCGGCTATCTGGCGAGCTTTGCGATCCGGACCCTGGTCCGCCACCGGGACGTGGTGCCCTTCGAGTTCATCCAGACCGCCGCGATCCTGGGGGTGGGTCTGGGCGGCGCGGTGCTCATCGCACGCGCCACCGGCGCCGCGGTGGAACCCCTGGGGGCCGCCTGCCTCCTCCTGGGCGGAACCGCCTACGGCCTCGCCCACATCTTCCTGGACCGGGCGGAGGGGCGCGGGGTGAATTTCCATTTCTACGGGACCCTGGCCCTGGCCTTCTCGGGAGTCGGACTCCGGCTGCTCTTCGCCGACCCGGTCCTGGCCCTGGCCTGCTCCCTCCTGGCGATGACCGGGGCCTTCCTCGGGGCGCGGGCCGGGCGCGAAGCCTTCCGCGTCCATGGCCTCGCCTACCTGGTGGGCGCGGTGGGGGTCTCGGGCCTCCTGGGGGACGCCTTGAGTTCCACCCTCGGGGACGCCCTGGCCCACGGCCGCACCTCGGGCCCGCTCGGCTGGGCCCTCCTGGTCCCGGCGGCGGTCTGTGTCCTGCTCCTGCACCGGCGCGGCGGATCCCGGGATGACCTCCTGACCCGCGTGGCCCGCCTGGGCCACATGGTGCTGTTGATCTTCCTGCTGGGCGCCGCTGCCATCGACGCGAGCCTGGGGGCCTCCTTGCGCTTCATGGGCCACCTCCCGGGTCCCGGCGGGTTGGCCACTCTGCGTACGGTGATCTTCGCGTTGGCGTCCGTGGCCCTCGCCGCGGGAGCCCGCGGCGGGAACCTGCGGGAACTGGGCTGGGTGGCGTGGATCTTCCTCGGCATCACCGGCGTCAAGATCCTGGTGGAGGACCTGCGGCTGTCCCCGCCCTCGCTGCTCTTCGTCGCCTTCGCCACCTGCGGCCTCGCCTTCATCCTTGTGCCCAGGCTCCTTCCGGCCCGGCCCGCGGCGGATGCGGAAGCGCCCCGGGGCTAGGACGCGGCCGGCACAAGCATCGCAAACGAAACCGGCCGGGACCCCGCCGGCCGCTCCGCAAGCCCCACTAGCCCTCCACGGCGTTCAAGGGGAGACTGGAAGGTCACCCCGACCACGGGGGCAGGGAGCGGGCAGGGCATGGGACATCTGCTGGTCATCGGCGGCGGGCACGCCGGCATCGAGGCGGCGCACATCGCGGCGCGGATGGGCGTGCCCACGACCCTGCTCACCATGAACCTGGACCAGATCGGCCAGATGAGCTGCAACCCCAGCATCGGCGGGGTGGGCAAGGGCCACATGGTGCGGGAGCTGGACGCCCTGGGCGGCGCCATGGGCCGCCTCATCGACGCCACGGGCATCCACTTCCGCATCCTCAACGAGAGCCGCGGCGTGGCGGTGCGCGGGCCCCGGGCGCAGGCGGACAAGGTCAAGTACCGCCACGCGGCCCGGCGGCTCCTGGAGCGGACGCCGGGGCTGCGCCTGCGGCAGGGCCTCGCCGCCGGACTGCGCTGGACCGCCGGGACGCGCGGCCTCCAGGGCGTGGAGCTGCTGGACGGCTCCTTCCTGCCCTGCGACGCGGTGGTCCTCACCAGCGGCACCTTCCTCAACGGCCAGATCCTCATCGGCGACCGGCGCATGGAGGCCGGGCGCGCCGGGGAACCCCCGAGCACCCACCTGTCCGAACAGCTGAAGGCCCTCGGACTGCGCTGCCGGCGGTTGAAGACGGGCACCAGCCCGCGCATCGCGAAGGCCAGCATCGATTTCGCCCGCCTGCAGGTCCAGCCTGGCGATGATCCGCCGCGGCCCTTCAGCTTCTTCTCGACGGCGATCCCCCAGCCCCAGGTGCCTTGCCACATCGTCCACACGACGCCGGAGACCGAAGGCATCGTGCGGGAGAACCTCTCCCGCAGCGCCATGTACGGGGGCCATGTGGAAGGCGTCGGGCCCCGCTACTGCCCGAGCATCGAGGACAAGTACGTGAAGTTTCCCGGCAAGGGCCGCCACCAGATCTTCGTCGAGCCCGAGAGCCTCGAGCTGGACGAGATCTACCTCTCGGGCCTGAGCACCTCCATGCCCCCGGACGTGCAGCTGCGCATGGTGCGCAGCCTTCCGGGCTTCGAGGCCGGGGAGATCGTGCGCCCCGGCTACGCCATCGAGTACGACAGCTTCGATCCGCTCCAGCTCCGGCGGGACCTGCAGGTGGACGGCTTCGAAGGCCTCTGGTTCGCGGGGCAGATCAACGGCACCACGGGCTACGAGGAGGCGGCGGGGCAGGGGATCATGGCGGGGATCAACGCGGCGCGGTGGCTCCAGGCCCGCGACCCCGTCCTGCTGGGCCGGGACCAGGCCTACATCGGCGTCATGGTGGACGACCTGGTGACCAAGGGCACCGACGAGCCCTACCGCATGCTCACCGCCCGGGCGGAGCACCGGCTGGGCCTGGCCTGCGACCTCGCGGACGTCCGCCTCCTCGGCGCCGCCCGGGAGATCGGCGCGCTGCAGGAGCCTGACCACGCCCGGGTCGAGGCCAAGCTCGCCCGCCGGGAGGCGCTGCGGTCCCAGTGCTCCGAGGCCTGGGTGGCGCCCACCTCGCCCTTCGGTCCCCTGGCCGCCGAAGCGGGTCTCCAGCTCCAGGCCGGCATGAGCCTCGCCGATCTGCTGAAGCGCCAGCAGGTGTCGGCGCCGCTGGCGGACCGGGCCCTCGGCCTGCTGCCGGGGTGGGGCGAGCCCCTGCCGGGCTGGGATTCCGGCTGGGAGCGGGACCTCCTCCTCTTCGAGCTCCGCTATGACGGCTATCGGGCGCGGGAGGCGAGGCTGCTCCAGCACCACCGCGACTGGGACGGCGTCCGCATCCCGGAGGACTTTCCGGCGGAGGCGCTGGAGAGCCTCAGCAACGAGGTCCGGGAAAAGCTCCGCAAGCACCGGCCCGAAACCCTCGGGCAGGCCTCCCGCATCCCCGGCGTCACGCCGGCGGCGGTGACGCTGCTGCACCTGCTGATCGAGAAACGGCGCTCAGCGTAGGCTTCCGACGACCTCCCGGAGGTAGGCGAGGAGGTCCTCCCGCAGGTCCTCCCGCTTCAAGGCGAACTCGACGTTGGCCTTGAGGTAGTCCAGCTTGTTGCCGGTGTCGTAGCGCCGCGCGGGGATGGGCGCCGCGACCAGGTCGCCTTCGGCGGCCAGCTTCGCCAGGGCGTCCGTGAGCTGGTACTCCCCGCCCACGCCGGGCTGGAGCTGGGCCAGATGTTCGAAGACCCGGGGGGTGAGGACGTAGCGGCCCACCACGGCGAAGCGGCTGGGGGCCTCTTCCGGACGAGGCTTCTCGACGATGGCGTGGACGCCCCAGGGACCCATGGCGCCTTCCGGCGCGTTCACGATGCCGTAGCGGCTCACGTGCTCGCGCGGGACCTCCTGCACGCCCACCACCGACTTCCCGGTCTCCCGGAAGGCCAGGATGAGGGCGTCGAGGGCCGCATCCCGCTCATCGAACACGTCGTCACCCAGCAGCAGGGCGAAGGGTTCGTCACCCACGGCGTGGCGGGCGCACAGCACGGCGTGGCCCAGGCCCAGGGGCTCGCCCTGGCGCACGTAGGCGAAAGAGGCCATGCCGGTGATGGCCCGGACCAGGGCCAGGTCCTCGGCCTTCCCGCGCTTGGCCAGGACGTCCTCCAGCTCGAAGGCCACGTCGAAGTGGTTCTCGATGGCCTGCTTGCCCCGGCCCGTCACGAGGACCAGGTGTTCGACGCCGCTGCGGATGGCCTCCTCGACCACGTGCTGGATGACGGGCTTGTCCACGAGGGGCAGCATCTCCTTGGGCTGGGCCTTGGTGGCGGGCAGGAAGCGGGTGCCCAGGCCCGCGACGGGGATGATGGCTTTTCGGATGGCGCGCATGGAGCCATCATCGCGCACTCGGCCGGGGGTCGCGTAAGCTGGGGCCTTCCCGGAAAGGTTGAGATGGACCTCCACAGCCTCCTGGCCCGTCTCGAGGCCCATCCGATGTCGGCCTGGCAGCGGCCCGCGGTCCTTCCCCTTCCGGAGCTGGATCCGTCCTCGCGCCTCCTGTGGGGCGGGATCGGCGGCTCGCTCCTGCCGGCGGGAGCGCTCGTGGGTGCCCTGGGCACTGCCCAGCAGCGGGCGCGCTTCCTGCCCCTGGCCTCGCCGGAGGGCCTGGATCTCGAATTGGAACCCGGCGACCAGGTCGTCTTCGCATCCAAGAGCGGGAGGACCCTCGAGCTGTGGACCTGGATCGGCCGGCTGCGGGGGATGCGCGGGTGGCGGTCCCTGCGGCGCGCGCCCGTGGTCATCACCCAGGCTGACGGGAACCCCCTCGCCCGCCTCGCCCAGGCCGAAGGTTGGCCCCTGCTGACCATTCCCGAACACGTCGGAGGAAGGTACTCGGCCTTCACCGCCATCGGAACCCTGCCCCTGGCCTGGATGGGACTGGGGCAGGACTCCTACCTTGGCGCCGCCGGCAGCGTCCGCGACCAGTGCGCCGCGGCCTCAGGCCCGTGGGGCGCCCGCATCCGGGACAGCCTGGCGGCGTGGGTCGACGGTTACGTCCGCTCCATCGACCAGTGGGTCCTGCTTCCCTACGCCAATGCCCTCGAGCCGGTGGGGGCCTGGTGGGTCCAGCTCGTCGCGGAGAGCCTCGGGAAGGTGGGCGGCGACGGCATCCGCCGCGGCATCACGCCGATCCGCGCCGTCGGCCCGCAGGACCAGCACGCCCAGCTCCAGCGCTGGCTGGACGGACCGCGCAACGTGGGCGTCGTGCTGGTCACGGTGGCCGGAAGAGGGAGCGAAACCTCCAGCGCCATGCCGGCGGAATGCCCGTTTCCCGGACTGGCGGGGCTGGGGGGGGAGGTGATCCTGCGGGCCCAGGCCGACGGCACCCGCGAGGCCCTGGAGGCCGCGGGCGTGCCGGTCCTCCACTGGGAACTCAATCCGCTCGATGCGGCGGAGCTCGGAGCCCTCCTGATGGCCTGGCAGATGGTCGTGGCGCTGGTGGGACTTTCCCTGGAAGTCGACCCCTTTGACCAGCCCGCGGTGGAGGCCGGAAAGCGCCGCACCTTGAAAATGCTGGGATTGGCCTGAGGCCGCCCCGGGCCTCGTCTTCAGAGGTGGCACAGGCGCGAAATTTCCGCTTGCAGATGCGTTGGTCGGTGTTACTCTGATTGTCATGCTCGGGTCGAGTCTCGGGTGGTGTCGGGGAGGTTGCGGGCGCGGGT
>JBGASS010000104.1:0-8508 GCA_044229555.1 Holophagaceae bacterium | reverse complement strand
TGGACGCCCGGATGTTCCACGAGACGCAGCTCGGCGACGAGGACCTCTTCGACCGCCTCTGCCCGAAGGACAAGGACGGCCGGCGCCGCTTCGCGGTGAACATGCGGGGCCGCCTCGCGCGCCTCGGCCTCTCCGCCGCCGATCCCGAAGCCTTGACGCCGGACCAGCGCCGCCGCTTCGCGCGCCTCGACATCGATCCCTCCCGGGTCATGTGGCGCCGGGTGCTGGACACCAGCGACCGCTTCCTGCGGGGCGTGACCCTGGGCCAGGGCCCGGAGGAAGCCGGCCACGAGCGGGAGAGCGGCTTCGACATCACCGTGGCCAGCGAGATCATGGCCATCCTCGCCCTCACCAGCGGGCTCGCGGACATGCGCCGCCGCCTGGGCCGCATGGTGCTGGCCTTGAACCGGGCCGGCGAGCCCGTCACCGCGGACGACCTGGGCGTGGCCGGCGCCATGACGGTGCTCATGCGGGACGCCCTCAAGCCCACCCTCATGCAGACCCTGGAAGGCACGCCGGTCCTTGTCCACGCGGGCCCCTTCGCCAACATCGCCCACGGCAACAGCTCCATCCTCGCCGACCAGATCGCCCTCAAGCTGGCGGACGTCGTCGTCACGGAGTCGGGCTTCGGCGCGGACATGGGCATGGAGAAGTTCTTCGACATCAAGTGCCGGACCTCCGGCCTGGTGCCGGACGCGGTGGTGCTGGTGGCCACGGTGCGGGCCCTGAAGATGCACGGCGGCGGACCCAAGGTGGTGGCGGGCAAGAAGCTCGACGCCGTCTACCAGACCGAGAACCTGGACCTGCTGGAGCGGGGCCTGCCGAACCTGCTCCACCACATCGGCGTGGCGAAGTCCTTCGGGATCCCGGTGGTGGTGGCGGTGAACGCCTTCGCCAACGACACGTCGGCGGAACTGGAGCTGGTGCGCCGGGCCGCGGTGGAGCAGGGCGGCGCCTTCGACGCGGTGGTCTGCCGGGTCTGGTCCGAAGGCGGCGAGGGGGCCGTGGAGCTGGCGGAGGCGGTGCTCCGCGCCGCGGACCAGCCCTCCGACTTCCGCTTCCTCTACCCCCTCGACGTCTCCATCAAGGAGAAGATCGAGACCATCGCCCGCCGGGTCTATGGCGCCGACGGCGTGGACTACGCGCCGGAGGCCGAGATGAAGATCGCCGAGTTCGAGGGCCTCGGCTACGGCCGGCTGCCGGTCTGCATGGCCAAGACGCCCCTCAGCCTCAGCCACGACCCCGCCCTGAAGGGGGCGCCCCGGGGCTTCCGCATCCCGGTCCGCGACATCCGCGCCTCCGTCGGCGCGGGCTTCGTCTACCCGCTCCTGGGCAAGCTCAGCACCATGCCGGGCCTGCCCACACGCCCCGGATTCTTCGACGTGGACGTGGAGCTGGAGACGGGCAGGGTGCTCGGGCTGTCCTAGATCCCACCATCCTCCTCCGGGGGCCGCCATGGGCCATCGGACCTTGAAACGCGTGCCCGGCAGCTACGGCCGCCTGGCGGAGCGCCTGAACCGCTTCCCCCAGGGCGCGCCGCCCACGGAGCTGCTCTTCGAATCCTCAAGCTGCTGGTGAACGAGCGCGAGGCCGGCCTGCTGGCCCAGGTTCCCATCCGCCCCTTCACCGCGGCGAAGGCCGCGCCCTCTGGCACATGCCCGAGGCGGAGGCGCGGAAGGTGCTGGAGGGCCTCGCCGGCCGCGGCATGCTCCTCGACCTCCTGGACGGACCGGAGGCGCGCTACGTGCTTCCGCCGCCCATGGCCGGCTTCTTCGAGTTCTCGATGATGCGGGTCCGCGGGGACGTGGACCAGAAGGCCCTCGCGGAACTCTTCTACGAATACCTCAACGTGGAGGAGGACTTCGCCCGGGAGCTCTTCGCACGGGCTCCACGCAGCTGGGCCGGATCTTCGTGGACGAGGAAGCCTTCCCAGGGACGACGGCGCCCTCACGGTGCTCGACCACGAGCGGGCCAGCGCGGTGGTGGCGGGGGCGAAGGCCATCGGCGTGGGCCTCTGCTACTGCCGCCACAAGATGGCCCACCTCGGGCGCGCCTGCGACGCCCCCCTGGACATCTGCATGACCTTCGGCGCCAGCGCGGCCTCCCTCACCCGCCACGGGGCGGCCCGGGCGGTGGAGGCCGCGGAGGCCCTGGACCTGCTGGAACAGGCCCGGGAGCGGCCGGCTGGTGCAGTTCGGGGAGAACGTGCGCAAGGACGTGGGCTTCATCTGCAACTGCTGCGGCTGCTGCTGCGAGGCCCTGGTGGCGGCGCGGCGCTTCGGGTTCCTGCATCCGGTGCACACCACGGAGTGGATCCCTGAACTCGAAGGCGAGCGCTGCAGCGGCTGCGGGGCCTGCGTGGCCGCCTGTCCGGTGGAGGCGCTGTCCCTGGTCTCCGCCCATGACCCGGGACGCGCCGCCGCGAAGCTCACCAAGCTGGACGAGGATCCCTGCCTGGGCTGCGGGGTCTGCGTGCGCGCCTGCGCGAAGGGAGCCCTGCGCCTGCGGCGGCGGGAGGCGCGGGTGCTGCCGCCCGCCACCACCGCCCACCGGGTGGTGGAGATGGCCATCGAACGGGGCAGGCTCGCGGAGCTGCTGGTGGACGGCCAGGCCTCCCACGGCCACCGCGCGGTGGCAGGCCTCCTCGGCGCCCTGCTGAAGCTGCCGCCCCTCAAGCAGGCCCTGGCCTCGTCGCAGCTCCGCTCCCGCTTCGTGGACCGCCTGCTGGCCTCGCACTGAAGGCCGGGACAGGGAGGGGCCGCCTGGGCTAGGCTGGAAGGGCAGGCCAGCGATGGTGTCCGCTGCATAACCGCCCCCCGCAAGGGATGACCGGGCTGATGGCGCCTACGGAATTCCCGGCTATTGAACCTGGGGGAGGACGTGGGCATGCGGGGACTGAAACGGCGCCTGGGCTGGACGGTGTGGGACCTGGGCATGGGCTCGGCGGTGGGCCTGCTCAGCGGCGGCGCCTCCGCGGCCTTCCTCTGGGCCCTGGAGCGCGTGATCGCCCTGCGGGTCGCCCATCCCTGGCTCCTCGCGGGCCTGCCGCTTTTCGGCCTCCTCTCGGCCTGGCTCTACCGCGTCTTCGGCCGGGACGCCGAGGGCGGCAGCGCCATGGTCCTGGACGAGGTGCTGGAGTTCCGCGGAAGGGTGCGCACGCGCCTCGCGCCGCTGGTGCTCGCGGGCACGCTCCTGACGCATCTCGGCGGCGGCAGCGCGGGGCGGGAGGGCACAGCGGTGCAGATGGGGGCCAGCCTGGCGCGAACCCTCGGGAAGCTGCCCTTCCGCTGGCTGCGGCTCACGCGCTCCCGGCAGCGGCTGCTCCTCATGGCGGGCATCAGCGGCGGTTTCGGCTCTCTGTTCGGAACCCCGGTGGCCGGCGCCCTGTTCGGCCTGGAGGCCATCGCGCCGGGCCGGATCCACTTCGAGGGTCTGATCGTATGTTCGGCCGCCAGCTTCCTCGGTGACCTCGCCTGCCGCGCCCTGGGGGTGCAGCACGGGGCCTGGCGGGCCACCGCCCTGGACCTGGACGGGCCTCTGCTCGCGAAGGCCGCGGCCTTCGCGGTGCCCGTGGCCGTCGTGGCGTGGCTCTTCGCCCGCTTCAGCCATGGCCTGGCGGCCTGGACGCAGGCGAGGCTGTCCCACTGGGCCCTGCGGCCCCTCCTGGGGGGCACGGCGGTGATCGCCCTCTTCCTCCTCTTTCCGGAGGACGGCTACCTGAACCTCGGCCTGCCCTTCCTGGCGCGGATCTTCGAGGCCCATGGCGCGGTCCCTCCCGCGGCCTTCGCGCTGAAGCTGCTCTTCACCTCCGTGACCCTGGGCTTCGGCTTCAAGGGCGGCGAAGTGACGCCGGTTTTCGTCATCGGCGCCCTGCTGGGGGCGACGCTGGCGCCCCTCTTCGGCTGGCCGCCGCCCTTCGCCGCCGCCCTGGGGATGGCGGGCCTCTTCGCCGCCGCCAGCAACACGCCCCTCGCGTCGCTGCTGCTGGGCATCGAGCTCTTCGGCACGGGCTTCGCCGCCCCCCTGGCCATCCTCTGCTTCCTGGCCTTCGTGCTGGCGGGACATCCCGGGATCTATGGGCGGCGGGGAGAGGCGGACCCCGCCACCGGTCCGTGAATCCAGGGGCTTCCTTTTCAGGGGTGGCACCTCCATTGCTTCGGGAAGCCATTCCCGGAGACACCATGAAATTCCCCGTCCTGATCCTTTCGCTCGTGGCCCTGCTGGGGTGCGTACCCATGCCCAGGATCGAAACCGCCCCGGCCACGGAGGTCGCGGGCATCGCGAGGACCAGCGAGGCCCACAGCCGTGTCCTGCCGGTCCCCCGTTCGGCGGTCTTTCCGCAGGTCCTGGACCTTCTGCTGGACCAGGGATTCCAGGTGCGTTCAGCCAATGAAATCCTGGGGATCGTGGCCTTTCACCAGCAGTGGGTGGACGGCCGCCAGGCTTTGAAGCCCATCCTGAGCCTGGAAGGCACGCTCCTCTTCAGGGAGGAGGGCGGTGGCCGCACCCGGGTCCGGCTGGAGATGACGGGAAGGTGGGAGGCCATGGCCTTCGGCAAGACGCCCAGCATGGTCTCGGAGGTCGTGCAGCAGGTGGATCCGAAGGAGTACCGGAAGGTGCTGGATCTCCTGGAGCAGGGGCTGAAATAGGGTTGGCGGTCTGAGGCCACACCTCGGGATTTCCGATACGGCCTTGGCAGGGTCCTGGCAATTCAAGGGATGAAACGGGTCTTCCAACCTTCCTTCCCGTTGCAAAAGGAGAATCCATGCTTCGCCCTGCAACCTTCGCGGCCGTCCTCGCGCTGGCCGCCGCCCTTCCCCTCTCCGCCCAGTCCTCTCCAGTGGGCCTCGGCCTGTCCTACGTCGCGCCCTCCGGGGTGGCCGCCAACAACTTCAACGGCGGCGCCGCCCTGTCGCTCTATGTCTCGAGGCGCATGGGCCCGGCCATCGAAGGGCGCTTCCATGTGGACCTCATGGGCCTTCCGGGCAAGGACTTCCGCAAGCCCGACGGCGCCGCCGACGGCCAGTACAAGAGCGAGGCCAAGGCCGTGGGGGTCGGCTACGACTGGCTCCTCCATTTCGACGGCAACCGGGTTCCCGGCGCCTACGCGGTCATCGGCGTCGGGGGGATCCACTGGACCGAGGAGTTCACCGCCCGGAGCGACCAGGGTTCGCGCACGCCCTACCACGTCGTGGACAGCCACGACTTCACCTCCTTCGCGCTGACCCTCGGCCTGGGCCTGCGGCTCAGCCGGAACGTGGGCCTGGAGGTCCGCCACACGGAGGCCCGGACGGACAAGATCCGGTTCTTCGGCGAGGACGAGCGCTTCGTGGACGCGGGATTCAGCAACACGTCGCTGGGGGTGACGTTCCGGTTCTAGGTGGAGCGGCCTGCTTCCCCCCGGGGGCTTTCGAGGTCATCAACCTGCTGGCCGGGACCACGAGGCTGGAAGTTGTTCAAACGAGCACCCTTTCGGACTCGTGTTCGCGCCCTATGCGAACGCGAGTCCGGAAGGGTGCCAGACGCGCAGCGTCGTGGCCGGAATGGCCGGGAGCGGGGATTAGTGCTGACTCGACCTTGGGCTGCATGAAGCAGTGATTGATTGTGGAAGGCTGGGCTTTGCGTCCCCGAACCATGGGCCACGACGCTTCGCGTCTGGCTCTTCGATCCGCGATGGCCGGAAGGCGCGGNGCCATCGCGGATCGAAGAGCTCTTGGTAGGTCAACCCCAACGTCAACCTCAACGGCAACGACGCTCCTGCCTACTCCGCCCGCGTGAACGCATCATGGATCTCGTCCCCGGGCAGGGCCTGCCTCAGCCAGGCGTCGAGCTCGGGAACGGAGTCCACCAGCAGCTCGGCGCCGCCCTTCTCGAGCTCCTCCCGGCTGCCGTAGCCCCAGGTCACGCCGATTGCACGCAGCCCATGGTCCTTCGCGGCGCGCATGTCGTCGCCGCGGTCGCCGACGAAGACGCCGCCGGCGGCGATGGTGCCGTTCTCGGCGAGGCGGGCGAGCACGGCGGTCTTGGGCTGCCACTTGCCCTTCAGCTCGGCGCCGAAGATCTCGTCGAAGATGAGGTTCAGGTCGAACTGGTAGGCGATGCGCCGGGCGAAGAGGCCGGGCTTGCTGCTGACGATGTAGATCCGGTGGCCCTGGCGTTTCAGCCGCTGCAGCATCAGGTGCACGCCCTCGTAGACCTCGTGCTCGAAGACGCCGTCCTCCCGGTAGGCGTCGAGGTAGCGGTCCAGGGCCTCCTCGAGGCGCGCGGGATCCTCGAGGCCCGGGATGCGGCCCAGGGATTCCCGCATGCCGAAGCCGATCCAGTCGCGGATGTCGGCGTCCGCCGGCACCGGGAGGGCCATCTCCCGGCACACCCTGGCCACGCAGTGCTTCACCCCGAGGAGCGGATCCACCAGGGTGCCGTCCAGGTCGAAGCAGATCGTCGCCACGGCGTCAGGGCCCGGGGGCTCAGCCGGGGTAGGCCGCGATGCACTGCCTCACGAAGGCCAGGGCCTCGTCCCGGCCCGCCCAGCCGTCGCTGTGCACGTCCTTCTCCTCGAGATCCTTGTAGGTCACGAAGAAGTGCTCCACCTCCTTCATGAAGTGAGGCGGCAGGTCGGCCAGGGACTTCACGTGGTCGTAGGAGGGGTCGTTGTCGGCGACGCAGAGCACCTTGTCGTCCTGGCCCTTGTCGTCGTGCATGCGGAGCAGGCCGATGGGCCGCGCGTGGATGACCACGCCGGGGTAGGTCGTGCCGTTGATGAGGATCAGCACGTCGCAGGGGTCCCCGTCCGGCGCCAGCGTGTTGGGGATGAAGCCGTACTCCGCCGGGTAGTGGAAGGGCGAGTAGAGGACGCGGTCCACGTGCACGAGGCCCGTCGCGTGGTCGATCTCGTACTTGATGCGGGAGCCGGTGGGGATCTCCACCACCGCGTTGACGATCTCAGGGGCCAGGGAACCCGGGCCGAGCTTGTGGAGGGTCATGCGCGCACCTCAAAGAGCAACCTTCCATGTTTCCACGGATCCGCTGCGAAAGCCCGCAGGATTCCCGGAGCGGCCGCCGGCCTCAGTGGCTGAACGTGGCCAGGATCTGCTCGAGGGCTTCCCGCTCCCGGCCCTTGGGTTCCTGCTCGATGGCCTTCAGCAGGGCCCACCGCGCCTCCGGCGTGGCGATGCCCCGGAGCGCCTTGGCGGCGGCGAGGCGGATCTCGAAGGGTTCGGCGCCGCCGAAAAAGCCCTTCTTGCGCTTGAAGAGCTCCGCCAGCGGGCCGACGGCCTGCTCCGCGCCCAGCAGGGGCAGGGTGTCGAAGGCGCGGAGGCGCAGCTTCTCCGGGGCCCGGCGGTCCAGGGCCAGGTCCATGACCTGGGGGGCCGCGCCGGCGGCCTTCACCTGGCCCAGGCCGAAGAGGATCTCGAGCTGGGTTTCGGGATCCGTTTCCGGGAGGAGGGCGGCCAGGGCCGGCGAGGCTTCGGCGCCCTGGAGCTTCCACAGGGCCCGGACCGCGGTGCGGCGCACCCGGCCGTCCCCGTGCCGGAGGTAGGGCACGATCGGCTCCCCGCAGGCCGCGTCACCCACGTCCGCGAGGATGTTGAGGGCATTGCGCACAAGGAACCACGCGGGGGATTTGAGCGCCTCCAGCAGGGGGCTCACCGCCAGGGGGCCCGAAGTGCGCAGCAGCTCCAGCAGCCGGCCCCGCCAGTGCCGGTCGCCCTCCTGGCCCAGGGCCACCACGAGGTAGCGGATGGCGCCCTCGCCGAGCCACTGGAAGTAGGGCAGGGACGTCGAATAGACCTGCTCCCGGTCCGGCAGGAAGAGCTGGGTGTAGGCCTTCGCCAGCAGATCGGTGGCCCCCAGGCGCTCCAGCAGCTGCTCCAGCGCCCACCCGCGCCAGGGCTGGCCGCCCCCCTGCATCTCCGACAGTTCGGCGAGGACGGTAACGTAGCGCCGGACCTCTGCCAGGGAGCCCCGGCCCACCCAGACGGGCAGGAGGTGCTTGAGCCCTTCGGCGGTGTGGAGGTGGATGGGCTCCGACGGCTCCCAGGCGAAGTGGGACTGGAGGTTCTCCGCCAGGGCGGCCTCGGCGTTGGCGGGCAGGCCGGGGTCCTCCGCCCAGTGCACCACCCCGCGCAGGGTCTGGGCCGCGACGAGCCGGACGCTCGCGTCCTCGGCCATCAGGACCTCGAAGACCAGCTGCAGCACCCTCAGGAAGGCGTCGTCGCGGCCCTTGTCCAGCAGGTCGCGGAGGAAGGCCAGCCGCTGCTCGAGCGAGATGGTCCAGAGCTGGCCCTCCTCCAGGGCCTGCACCACCCGCGCCTCGAGGCTCAGGGCCTCCCAGTGCACGTGGCGGAGCAGGGATTCCGCGAGGTCGCCGTCCAGGCCCTGCTCCCGCATGTGGATGGCGAGGCTGCGCGCCATGGCATCCCGCTCCTGCAGGGGCCGCAGGATGGACTGGAGCACGCCCTGCAGGTGGGTCCACGGCACGTTCCGCCGCATCAGGCTGGTGGTGGC
>JBGASS010000103.1:0-7694 GCA_044229555.1 Holophagaceae bacterium | reverse complement strand
CGGAGGTGCTGGGCGCCACCCTGGGCTTCCACGGGGAAGGCCCGAAAGGCGCGCTGCGCGTCCTGCTGACGGACGCCGGCAGCCGCCTGCAGGATGTGGGCGGCCGCTTCCTGGAGGAGCCGCTGGCGAGCCTCGAAGTGGTGGACCTCTAGCCGGCCCATATGGATCGGCCAGCGCTTTGCCGGACGGTCCGTCAGGGCCGCTTGTGCCGGCAACGGCCTAGGAACCCTGCTTGGAAGGCTCCCCCGGCTTGGGCAGTGAGAAGCTCACCGTCGTGCCCTGGCCCTCCACGCTGCGGATGGTGATGTCGCCGCCGTGGCTGCGCACGATCTCGCGGCAGATGGGCAGTCCGAGGCCGGTGCCCTTGCCTTCGGGCTTGGTGGTGAACATGGGCTTGAAGACCTGGGGAAGGACGGCGGCGGGGATGCCGGCGCCGGTGTCGGAGACGTCCACGCGCCAGTCCCCGGCGGGGCCGTCGGCGTAGGCGCGGATGGTGATGAGGCCGCCGTGGGGCAGGGCGTCCACGGCGTTGTTCACGAGGTTGATGAAGAGCTGCTCCATCTGCTTGCGGTCCGCCTCCAGGACGCAGTCCGGCGGCGCCTCCGTGCTCACGGCCACGCGGTGGGCCTGCAGCGTGGGCGCCCAGAGCCGCTGCAGCTCGTCCAGCAGCGCGCCCAGGTGCAGGGACTCCCGGTTCAGCTGCGGCCGGCGGGTGATGTCCAGGAGCTTGCGGACGATGTCGCCCACGCGCTCGATCTGGGCGTGGATGGTGCCCAGGCGCTCCTGGGCCTTCTCCGAGAGGTCCAGCTGGCCCCGGAGCATCTGGATGTGGCCGTTCACGAGGTTGAGGGGCGTGCCCACCTCGTGGGCGAAGGCCGCCGTGAGCTGGCCCGCCACCGCCAGGCGCTCCTGCTGGCTGAGCTCCTCCCGCAGCAGGGAATTGCCCGCCAGGGCCTCCTGCAGCTCGCGGTTGCGCTCCTGGAGCTCCGAAAGCGCCTCGTCGATGCGCCCCTGCAGGTTCTGGTTGAAGCCCTGGATCTCGTCGATGAGCCGTTCGCGCTCATGGGAGGCCTCCTCCAGCCGGTCCGCCATGCCGTTGAAGCGGTCGGCGATGAGCCCCAGCTCGTCCTTGCGGTGCACCGCGGCCCGGGCCCCGGCCTCCCCCTGCTCCATCCGGCCCATCGCGTCGGTGACCGCCTTCAGGGGATCGTGGACGAAGATGCCCAGGAGGACGTAGAGCAGGATGAACTCGCCGAGGACCACCAGGGGCAGGGTGTTGAGGGTGCGCCGCAGGTTCGCCCGCCACACCTCCTCCCAGCGCTCCAGGTCGCAATAGACGCGGATGAGGCCGCTGTTGGGCCGGCCGTGGGCCTTGCTCCGGATGGGCTGGTAGATCTTCCAGGCCTTGTTGCCGGTGGTGAGGTCCACCAGGTCGCCGCGGGGCTCCTTGAGGTCCAGAAGGGGGGCCATCTCCTGGCCCCAGGCGACGGAAGCGTCGTCCATGGAGGAGGTGATCAACTCGATGCGGGCGGGATCCTCCTTGGAGCGCCGGAAGATGTCGATCTGGTAGACGCTGTGGTTCGGCCCCGCGAGACTCTCCAGGATCTCCTCGATGGCCCTCGGATTCTGGAAGGTGGGGTCCCGCTCGATGATCTCCGTCTCCACGGCCTGGGCGGTCTGCACGGCCAGGCTCTTGGAGTAGCCTTCCATCTCCGCCCGGGAGTTCTTGGTGATGGAGTAGGCCACTGCCACCGTCAGGACGCTGGTCACCAGGGCCGTCACCAGGAAGAGTTTCGCGTGGAGGCTCCGGAGCCAGTGGAAGGGGCGAAGGTTCACGCCGGTCCCCCGGCGAGCTCCTGGCGGAGCTCCTTGAGCCAGGCGGAGGGCTGGACCCCCTGGAGGGCGGCGGCGAGCTCGCCGAAGGCGCGGTGGCGGGCCTCCGCGGCCATGCCCACGAGCTCGAGGAGGGAGGAGGCGAGGACCCGGAACCCGGCGGCCGCGAGGCCGGCCTGCTGCCCCCACAGGAAGGCCTCCAGCAGGGCCATGTCGTGGTGGCGCCCGAGGGCCTCCTGCAGCACCTTCAGCCGGGCCAGGCCGGCGGCGGGCGGGGCGGGGAAGAGCTCCCCCAGGATCTCGAGCCGGTAGCGGGCGCGCTTGAGCTTCACCCGGGCCCCGTGCAGGGCCTCCACGTCCTCGCCCTTGGCGTGGCCCCGGAGGGCTTCCAGGGCCGACTCCAGGGGGTCGCGCAGGCCCTGCCAGGCGGTCTCCGCCGCGGGGGGGGCATGGAAGGGGCTCGGGAGGCTTTCGACCGCCAGCAGGCGCTTCCAGTCCGCGGGATCCACCTTCTCCAGATCCGCGGCGAGGCGGCGGGAGGCCTTGAGCCGGCGGCGGTCCAGGGCCTCCATCAGGTGCTCGGCGCTGGCCCGCTGCAGGTCGAAGGCCGCCTCCCCGTGCAGGCCCTCCAGCAGCTCCCGGGTCACGTCCAGCTCCCGCCGGGGACCCATCAGGGCCGTGAAGTCCCGCAGGGCGCGGCCCGCGGCCTTGAGGCGGGGATAGACCTCCGGGTCCAGCAGGTCCAGCACCGCCCGCAGGCGCCGGGTGGCCACCCGCGCATCGTGCAGCGTCAGGGGATCGGTCCACCATTCCGGCCCCGCCATCGTCGCGTCCAGGCGGCCCGACCGGTCCTCCAGGGACCGGTGAAGCGAAAGGGTGAATTCCAAGGCCTGCATGGAACCATCTTAGGGCGTCCGGGGCGGACGGAAAAAAGGCGAACAAACCCGGGCCCGCCTCGGGGATGATGGCGGGATGGAAAGCATCACCATCAAAGGCGCCAGGGAACACAACCTGAAGAACATCGACCTGGTGCTCCCCCGGAACCAGCTCGTGGTCATCACGGGCCTCAGCGGCAGCGGCAAGTCGAGCCTCGCCTTCGACACGCTCTATGCCGAGGGGCAGCGGCGCTATGTGGAGAGCCTGTCGGCCTACGCGCGCCAGTTCCTCGACCAGATGGAGAAGCCCGACGTGGACTCCATCGAGGGCCTCTCCCCCGCCATCTCCATCGAGCAGAAGACCACGTCGAAGAACCCGCGCTCCACCGTGGCGACGGTCACGGAGATCTACGACTACCTGCGCCTCCTCTTCGCCCGGGCCGGCAAGGCCCAGTGCATGGCCTGCGCGCGGCCCATCGCATCGCAGACCATCCAGGAGATGGCGGACCAGCTCCTGGCCCAGCCGAGCGGCACGAAGCTGCAGCTCATGGCTCCCGTGGTGCGGGGCCGCAAGGGCGAGTACAAGAAGCTGCTCCAGGACCTCATGAAGCGCGGCTACATCCGGGCCCGGGTGAACGGCGCCATGCTGGACCTCACCGAGGGCCTGCCGGACCTGGACAAGCAGAAGAAGCACACCATCGAGGTGGTCATCGACCGCCTCAAGGTGGCCGAGGGCATCTCCACGCGCCTCGCCGACAGCCTGGAGATCGCCTGCAACCTCAGCGAGGGCGCCGCGCTCGTCGATATCGACGGCAAGGAGGCGCTCTTCTCCTCCAAGCTCGCCTGCAACAACACGGCCTGCGCCCGCTTCGGCCTGGGCCTGCCGGAGCTGGAGCCCCGGAGCTTCTCCTTCAACTCCCCCTACGGCGCCTGCGAGACCTGCGACGGCCTGGGCTTCAAGCGCCAGTTCGCCGAGGAGCTGATCATCCCCAACCCGGACCTCAGCATCAACGAGGGGGCCATCCAGGCCTCGGGCTGGAAGAGCGTGGACGGCGAGGGCTGGCGGGCCCAGATGATGGAGCAGCTCGCGAAGCGCTTCCGGTTCAGCCTGGACGCGCCCTGGAAGAAGCTCGGGGCCGAAGTGAAGCGCATGCTCCTCCACGGCACCGGCGGCAAGGAGCTGCGCTTCAGCTATGAGAACAAGCGCAACCGCTACGACTTCACCCACGCCTTCGAGGGCATCGTGGGCAACCTGGACCGGCGCTACCGGGAGACCAGCAGCGAGGAGATCCGCGCGGAGATGGAGGAGTCCATGCGCATCATCCCATGCGAGGCCTGCGGCGGGCGGCGCCTGAAGCCCGAGATGCTCTCGGTCCTCGTGTCGGGGCGCCACATCGCCGATCTCACCGCCCTGAGCGTGCGGGAGGCCCGCGGCTGGTTCGCGGACCTGGGCCTCACGGGCAAGGACGCCGTCATCGCCGAGAAGGTGCTGAAGGAGATCCGCGAACGCCTGGGCTTCCTGGACGACGTGGGCCTCGGCTACCTCACCCTCGACCGCAGCGCGGCCACGCTCAGCGGCGGCGAGGGCCAGCGCATCCGCCTGGCGACGCAGATCGGTTCCAAGCTCCAGGGCGTCATGTACGTGCTGGACGAGCCCAGCATCGGCCTCCACCAGCGGGACAACCAGAAGCTGCTGCGCACCCTGCAGGAGATGCGCGATCTGGGCAACACGGTGCTGGTGGTGGAGCACGACCTCGAGACCATCCAGATGGCCGACCACGTGGTGGACATGGGCCCCGGCGCCGGCGAGCACGGGGGCCGGATCGTGGCCCAGGGCACGCCCAAGGACATCGCGAAGGCGAAGGGCTCCATCACCGGCGACTTCCTGTCGGGGCGGGACGCCATCGAGGTCCCCCGCAAGCGCCGCAAGGCGGGCCGGGGCCACCTGGAGGTGCTGGGCGCCGCGGAGAACAACCTCAAGAACGTGGACGCCGAATTCCCCATCGGCCTCTTCACCTGCATCACCGGCGTCTCCGGATCGGGGAAATCGACCCTGGTCAACGAGATCCTCTACAAGGCCCTGGCCAACCAGCTCCACCAGGGCGTCCACGTGGTGGGCAAGCACCGATCCGTCGAAGGCCTCGAGCTCATCGACAAGGTCATCGACATCGACCAGGCGCCCATCGGGCGGACGCCGCGCTCGAACCCGGCCACCTACACGGGCCTCTTCACGCCCCTGCGGGAGCTCTTCGCCCAGCTGCCGGAGAGCAAGGCCCGGGGCTACGCGCCCGGGCGCTTCAGCTTCAACGTGCGGGGCGGGCGCTGCGAGAAGTGCGAGGGGGACGGCGTCCTGCGCATCGAGATGCACTTCCTGCCGGACGTCTACGTCACCTGCGAGCAGTGCAAGGGGAAGCGCTACAACCGCGAGACCCTGGAGGTCCACTACAAGGGCAAGTCCATCTCCGAGGTGCTGGCCATGACCGTGGAGGAGGCCTTCGAGCTCTTCGGCCCCATCCCCGTGCTGGCCAACAAGCTCTCCACCCTGGTGGACGTCGGGCTCGGCTACATCCGCCTGGGCCAGAGCGCGACGACGCTGTCGGGGGGCGAGGCCCAGCGCGTGAAGCTCGCCAAGGAGCTCTCCAAGCGCGCCACGGGCCGCACGGTCTACATCCTCGACGAGCCCACCACGGGGCTGCACCTCAAGGACATCCAGAAGCTGCTGGAGGTGATCAACCGCCTCGTGGACACCGGCAACACGGTCATCGTCATCGAGCACAACCTGGACGTCATCAAGACCGCCGACTGGATCCTGGACCTCGGCCCCGAAGGGGGCGGCGAAGGGGGACGGATCCTCGCGAGCGGCACGCCGGAGCAGATCGCGAAGCACCGGGGCAGCGTCACCGGGAAGTACCTGGCGCCGTACCTGAAGTAGCCCGGACTCCCCTCAGCCCGGAAGGGAGAACAGCATGAAGCGGTCCCAGGCGGGGTCCGCGGTGCCGAGGCCGGCGAGGAGGCCCAGGGCCAGGCCCGCGGAGCCTTCGAGCAGGTAGGGGTCGGGGACCCGGTTCCCGAGGGTGAAGCGCCGGAAGCCGCCGATGCCGAGGCCTTCCTCGTGGAAATGGAGGGCGTGTTCGGTCCAGTGGAGGGCGGCCCGCCGGAAGGTCTCGCGGCCCGTGGCCCGGTGGAAGCGGTGGAAGGCGTGGGCCACGCCGATGGCCCCATGGCAGAGCATGGGGTCGTGGACGCCGGAATCCTGGACCGGCCGCCGGGCCGCGGTCTCCATGAGTTCCAGGGCCTTGGCGGACCAGGCGGGCTGCTGGGCGTGGCGGCCCGCCAGCCAGAGGGCGGAGGCGATGCCGAGGTCTCCGTAGCACCAGGCCAGCCGGCAGGAGGGGCGTCGCGGCTCGTCGGGCTGGATGGCATGGCTGAAGTGGGAACGGCCGTCGGCGGTGCCCTCGTGCTCCAGGAGCCAGGCTACGCCCGCCTCCAGGAGGGTGCGCGCGCGCGGCCCCCCGACGCCCGCGGCGAGCAGTCCCGCGAGGAAGGCCAGCACGCCGGGCTGGCCGTGGGAAAGGCCGAGGTTCACGCTCCCCGGGGCGGGCCCGTCGCAGTCCTTCTCCGGCAGCAGATCCTGGGGGATGACCGGGGCGTACCAGCAGGCGCCCTTGTCGGACCAGGAGGCCCGCCACTCGAGGATGTCGAGGGCCGTCTCCAGGAGTTCCGCCGAACGGCCGTGGGGAAAGCGCTCCAACCCGTAGACGCCGATCCCGACGATCCCCGAGATGAGGTCGTGGTCCAGGGGGCCCTGGCCGAGGCCCAGGGTTTCCAGGAGGGATTCGTCCACCTCGTCGTTGAGGCCCGGGTCCGGATCCAGGAACCCGTCCTGGAGCCGCTCCACCATCCATGCGGTGCCCGTGTAGCCGCCGAAGAGCCCGGCGTGGCTGCGGACGGCGCCGAGGGCGGCCACCGCGCGCTCGATCCGGGCCATGACCTGGCCCTCGCCGGAGCGCAGCCGGCCCGCGGCGGAGAGTTCGGCGAGGGCGAGCGCCAGGCCGGCGCCGCCGGCCGCCAGGCCGAAGTCCCGCTGGGGCTGCACGCTCACCGCCATCCCCGCGAGGCCCGCGGCGATGGCCTCGATGGCCGATTCCGCGCGCTGGGCGAGGCCTCCCTGCAGGAGGGGGGCGGGAAGGACGGCGAGGACCGGGCTCATGGGCGGGGGCCTGGAATCGGGGGAGGACCGCGGGTGGGCGGCCCTCCCTCCGGGTCAGGGTGCGGGGATCAGACGAAGGTGCAGCACTTCGTGCGGAAGGTGCCGCAGTCGGTGAAGCAGGTGCCGTCCGTGGGGCAGTAGTAGGTGAAGGGCCGGCCGGCGGCGACGTCCTGGGTCTCGTTTTCCGAGAGGGACTTCAGGGTTTCTTTCTGGAGAGAGAGCTTCTTCGTGAGCTTCATGGGAACTCCTTGGTATCCGCTCGGGGCGGATGGGGCCCGAAGGTGGGCGAGTTGAAAGGGGGGCGCGCCTGGCTCGGAGGCTAGCAAGCGCACTCGGGCCCTGGCCGCGCCGGTGCGAACCGGCCCGCGGATGGAACGCGGGCACCCCGCGAGCGGAACGAAATCCTTGATCCCCCGCTCGGGGCCGGCCTTCAGCGGATCAGGATCTCCTCGTGGCTGGCGTAGACCACGGTGCGGCCCGCGAAGCGCGGGCTCCGGATGATGCGGGCGCGGCTCACCCAGTCGAGGTTCGAAAGGGCCTCGTCCAGGAGCAGGAGCTTCTTCCCCGAGGCGAGGATCGCGGTGATGGCGATGAGCTGGCGCTGGCCGCCGGAGAGGTTCGCGCCTCCGGAGGCGACCACGGTCTGGTAGCCCATGGGCAGGGTGGCGACCCAGGCGGCGAGGCCCGTCTCCTCCGCCACGTCCTGGATGCGCTTCTGGGTCGCGCCCGCGGAGAAGAGCTTCAGGTTCTCGAGGATGCTGCCGCTGAGGAGCTGG
>JBGASS010000102.1:0-7731 GCA_044229555.1 Holophagaceae bacterium | reverse complement strand
ATTGGACGACCGTCGCATCCAGGCCAGCCTGCTCCTCCGCCCACCGGCGGGCCAGGCCCAGGGTTTGGGCATCCCCCAGCGGGGGCATCCGGACACTGTCGATGGCGCTCCGCAGGCGTGGGACGTTCTGCATCAGCCGGTCGTAGGAGGCCGTGCGGATCTCCCCCACGAGGCGGAGCCGGCCGGCCTCGAGATGGGGGAGGAGCATGTCCAGCACGCCGATGGGACTCTGGGAATGCCGCCCGGCGTACACAAGGTCGATGAAATCCGGCACGATCCACACGGACCGCTCCCGCTGGAGGCTCGCCACGAGGTCCCTGACCCGGCCCTCCACCTGGCCGATGTAGGACTGGTCGGCGATCACGTCGGCGGCGCTCCGCTCCACGACGTTCCAGCCCAGTTCGCGGATCCGGTCTGCGAAGACGCGCAGCGCTGTGCTCTTCCCCACGAGGGGATCTCCCACCAGCAGCGTGGACTGGGACAGGGGCGAGAGAAGGTTCGCCTGGAGGCGATCGACGATCCCCCTCAGTGCTTCGTGTTCGATGGGCCTACCTTTGACTCTCCCCGCCACCGTGCCCGAATTGCGAGGCTTTCCGTCTGCCGAGCCGGGTTCCAGATCCGCCTCTCCTCCCTCGCATCGTCGCTTCCAGGCCTCCAGCAACGGTGCCCCGGTGGGCCCGAGCCGACGCAGCAACCCCTCCAGATGTTCGAAGTCGTCCGAAGATGGATCGATGGTTGCGAAAGCCTCCGGCGATTCTCCCGCGTCGAGGCGGGCTTTCACGAAAACCCGGAAGGCATCACAGACCATCCCTTCCCGCCAGTTGTACTGGGATCGTTCGAGGACCTGGGCCAGGACTGGTCCCTGGGCCCGGGCATGGAGCGCCGGGAAGAGGAAGGTGCGGGTGTAAGGGCTGACATCGGGGAGGTCGGCGAGGAACGACGGAATCACTTCCGCATCGTCTCTGCGGACTTCGAGGACCTTGAGGGCCGCACAGGCAGGAACGGTCATGGAGCCGTGGACCAATTCGAGGAGCTTCCCCGTCGGAAGGATTTGGTAACGCGCCACCAGATGGTGGAAGAGGGGCTCGTTGGCGAGGTCCTCCGGCACCGCGACGATGTTGCTGAAGTACTGATTCAGCTGATACACGAGATCGCCCAGGCTCATCTCCGAGGGACCCGACGGCCCTCCCAAGCCGGAGGCCGCCGGTGAAGCCGCTCCTGGAGCCCTCCTCCCCCGGGAGAGCCAGACCAGGAGGGCTATTAGGGCGATGAAGGCGAGAAGACCGAAGGTGGTTTCCATCCAGGTAGATTCCGGCACACCCTTGCAAGTGACAAGCCATCGCGTCCGTTTCGTGACGTGGCCGCCGGGCCCGGCCCCCGCAGTGCCCGCGTCAGGAGTATGTTGGCCACAGGCATCCGCGTCAGGTCCGCCAAGAGCCATCCTGGTTCGGCTGCACTTGCCTCCATTTCGCCGGTTGGACCACCTCCGGCGCGCACCGGAGTCCGACGATGACCACCCGCCGGCAGTTCATCCACCTCGTCGCCACCGGCTCCGGCGCCCTCGTGCTGGGCGTGCGGGTGGCGACAGCGGGGGAGGCCCCGCAGCGCTTCGCCCCCAACGCCTGGGTGCGCCTCGAAGCGGACGGATCCATCGTCGTCCAGATCGGCAAGTCCGAGCTGGGCCAGGGGGTCCGGACGGCGCTGCCGATGATCCTCGCCGAGGAGCTGGACGCGGAGTTCAACCAGATCCGCCTGGAACAGGCGTCGCCGGGCCCGGACTTCCCCCGGCTGGGCACGGGCGGGAGCCAAAGCCTCATGACCCTCTGGGATCCGCTGCGCCAGGCGGGGGCGGCGGCCCGGACCATGCTGGTGGGCGCCGCGGCGGCGCGGTGGGGCGTGACCCTTGATTCCTGCGCCACGGAACGCAGCCACGTGGTGCACCGGGCTTCGGGGCGGAAGCTCGCCTACCGGGACCTCCTCGCCGACGCGGCGAAGCAGCCCGTGCCCGCGAAGCCTGTCCTGAAGAAAGTGGCCGACTTCAAGCTCCTGGGCCGGGACCAGCGGCGCTTGGACGGGCCTGCCATCGTCGTGGGCAAGGCGGTCTACGGCCTGGACGTGCGCCGGCCCGGGATGCTCTACACCGTGGTGGCGCGGCCGACCGTTCTGGGATCGAAGGCGGCGAAAGTGGATTCGGATGCGGCGCTGAAGGTTCCCGGCGTGAAGCGGGTGGTCGAGATCTCCCGGGGCGTCGCCGTGGTGGCCGACACCACGTGGGCGGCCCAGCAGGGCCGGGACGCCCTCAAGATCGAATGGAGCGGGAGTCCTCACGCCGCCTTCACGGGCTCGTCCTTCATGGACGAACTGGCGAAGCTCGCCGAGGCGCCCGGCGTGCCCATCCGCAAGGACGGGTCCGGCCGAGCCGGCTTCGGGAAGGCCACCCGCAAGGTGGCCGCCACCTACCGCTATCCCTGGGAGGCCCACGCCCCCATGGAGCCCATGAACTGCACCGCGCTCTTCACCGGGGACCGCGGCGAGCTCTGGACCCCCAGCCAGTCGCCGAATGCCGCCCACGCCATGGCGGCCCAGGTTCTTGGCCTCCCGCCCGCGGCGGTGAAGGTCCACGTCACCCTGGCGGGGGGCGGCTTCGGCCGGCGCCTGGGCATCGACTTCGACACGGAGGCGGTGGAGGTCGCCAAGGCCATGCAGGGCACGCCGGTGCAGCTCGCCTGGACCCGCGAGGACGACCTGCGCCACGGCTACTTCCAGGCCCCCAGCGTGCACCGCCTGGAAGCGGGCATCGACCAGGGCCGGGTCACGGAGTGGGAGCACCGCAAGGTGAGCGCCCCCCACAACGCCCGGGGCAACGCGCCTTCGAAGGCGCAGCTGGAGAACCCCGCCACCGCCATCCGGCTGGCCTGGGGCGTCTACGACACGCCCTACGGCTGGCCCGCCGCCGAGATGGGCTACCGGGGCCTCGACGCTCCCACGCCCATCGGCCCCTGGCGCTCGGTCTATTCGCCGTCCTCCGTCTTCGCCCGGGAGTGCTTCGTGGACGAGGTGGCCGAGGCCCTGGGACGGGATGCGGTGGAGCTGCGGCTGGAATGGCTTGGCAAGGGGCACACGGAGATCCCTGGGACGCTCGAGGTGGGCGGTTCGGTCATCGAAAGGGACCGGATGATCGCCGTCATCGAATTGGCAAGGGCCAAGGCCGGCTGGGGGAAGGGCACGAAGAAAGGCCGAGCCTGGGGCTTCGCCGCCAGCTACTTCCACACCGGGACCTACGTGGCCCACGCGGTGGAGGTGTCGCTGCGCAAGGGCGCCAAGCGTGGCGAGCTGCCCTTCAAGGTCCACCGGGCCGTCTGCGCCATCGACTGCGGCGTGGTGATCAACCCCGATGGCGTTCGGGCCCAGGTGGAAGGCGGCTTCCTCTGGGGGCTGTCGAACATGCAGGGCGAGATCACCTTCGAGAAGGGCCGGTCCCTGCAGGAGTCCTTCTCGGATTTCCCGATCCCGAGGATGGGCGACGCGCCGGCCCTTGTGGAGACCCATCTGGTGCACGGGGGCTCGGAGCGGCCCGCCGGCGCCGGAGAGCCGGTGGTGGATACCGTCGCGCCGGCGGTGGCGAACGCGCTTTGGAAGCTCTCGGGGAAGCGGGTGCGGAAGCTGCCGGTGCGGGCGGAGGACTTGGTGTGAGGTCCCGGGTCCCCTTCAGCCCCGCAGCATCCCCGCGATGAGGAAGGCCATCTCCAGGCTCTGCTGCCCGTTCAGCCGGGGATCGCAGCCGCTCTCGTAGGCCCGGGGCAGGTCCGCTTCCTGGGGGCCAGCGCTGCCGCCGATGCATTCGGTGACGGCTTCGCCGGTGAGTTCGAAGTGCACGCCGCCCAGGTGGGAGCCGTGCTCCCGGTGGATCTCGAAGGCCTTCCGCAGCTCCCCGAGGATCGCCTCGAAGTGGCGGGTCTTGAGGCCGGAGTCGGTCTTCGCGCCGTTGCCGTGCATGGGGTCGCAGGACCAGAGCACCTGCCGGCCGGCGCGCTTCACGGCGCGGATGAAGGGCGGCAGGGCCTCCGCGATGCCGTTCACGCCGAAGCGCGTGATGAGGGTGATGCGGCCGGGGCGCTGGAGGGGATCCAGCAGGTCGAGGATCTTCACGAGCCCGTCCGGCGAAGCGCTCGGGCCCACCTTCACACCGAGGGGGTTGGCGATGCCCCGCAGGTATTCCAGGTGGGCGCCCTCCATCGTCCGGGTGCGCTCGCCCACCCAGAGCATGTGGGCGCCGAGATTGTAGTGGGAGCCCCGGCCCAGTTCCCCGGGCCCGCCGCCGGCGCCGGGCACCCAGCGGGTGAGGGCCTCCTCGAAGGGCAGGAGCAGCGCTTCGTGGCTGGTGAAGAAGTCGATGCGCTCCAGGGCGCCGCGCTCCAGATTGCCCAGGGCGCTGAGGAAGTCGAGGCTCTCCTTCACCTGGTCCAGCACGTCCCGGTAGGCCTTGGTGGAGGGCTGGTGCAGCTCCCAGCGCTCGGGGTGGTGCAGGTCCGCGAAGCCGCCTTCGATCAGCGCCCGGAGGTGGTTGAGGGTGGCGGAGGCGTGGAAGTAGGCCTCCACCATGCGGCGGGGATCCGGCCGCCGGGCGGCCTCCGTGGCCGCCAGGCCGTTCACCAGGTCGCCGCGGTAGCTGGACAGCTCCTTCCCACGCACCTTCTCCGTATCGCTGCTCCGGGGCTTCGCGTACTGCCCCGCGATGCGGCCCACCCGCACCACGGGCCGCCGGCCGCTGTGGGTGAGCACCACGGACATCTGGAGCAGGACGCGCAGCTTGTCGGCGATGGCCTCGGCGGTGCAGTCCTTGAACTGCTCGGCGCAGTCGCCCCCTTGGAGCAGGAAGCGCTTGCCCGCGGCGGCCTCCGCCAACAGGCCCTGAAGCCGGTCCACCTCCTCGGGCACCACCAGCGGCGGCAGCCGCCGCAATTGGGCCAGGGCCTGCTCCACGTCGGAGGGGTTCGGATAGGCCGGCTGCTGGGCCGCCGGAAAGGCCTGCCAGCTGTGAGGGTTCCAGGTCGGGGGCTTCGCCATGGGGAAGGATAGCAAGGCCCGCCGGGGAGGCCGGGAACAGGGTGGAAGGGGCGCTTGCTCGAGGGTTCCTGCCTAGCAGCTATCGACAGGCAAGATCCGGTCAGACACCATGGCTCACCTTCAAGGAGAAGAATGATGCCTTCCAAGTTGCGCTTGAACGCGGAGACGATCCGTTCATTGTCTGCGGAAGAAGCCAAACTCCCGGCGGGCCATGGGCAGGGAAATCTGATGATTCGGGTAACCGGTGGGACCTGCAGGGAGACGTGCCTGGGATATTCCTGCCACGGGAATTGCTGATCGCGCTTCGTGGATGGCAGGGAGGATCGAGCCCCGGCCCAGGCCTCAGTTTAAGGTGTCCCACTCCACGGGCTCGGTCCACCGGTAGCCCTCGCGGCCGACGGTGGCGATCCAGGTGTGGCCCTCCACGTCCTCCAGCTTCTTGCGCAGGTTCGCGACGTGGACGTCCACCGTGCGCGGGCTCGGCCGGGCGTCGGCCTCCCAGGCCAGTTGCAGCAGTTCATTGCGGCTGTGGGTCCGCCCTGGGTGGGTCACGAGGATCTCGAGGAGGCGGAACTCCCGGGGCGTCAGGTCCAGGGGCCGGCCCTGGCGGGAGACCTCGAGGGCCGGGATGTTGAAGCGGAAGGGCCCCGAGCGCATGGTCTGGGGCCTTTCCATGGGCCGGGTGCGGCGCAGGATGGCCTTCACCCGGGCCACCAGTTCCAGGACGGAGAAGGGCTTCACGAGGTAGTCGTCCGCCCCCAGGGAAAGGCCCTGCACCCGGTCGCTTTCGGCGCCCCGGGCGGTGAGCATGAGCACGGGGACCTGGTCCTGGCGGTCCCGCAGGGCGTGGAGCACACGGAAGCCGTCCATCTCGGGCAGCATGAGGTCCAGGATGATGAGGTCCGCGGGCCGCGCCTGCTGGGAGGCCAGGGCAGGGATGCCGTCACCCACGGCATCCACCGTGTAGCCTTCGAAGGTCAGGTTGTTGGCGAGCAGTTGGCGGAGGCTGGGCTCATCCTCCACCACGAGGATGTGGGTCACGCGCGGGCCTCAAGGAACGGTGGATCCACACTCCCCAACTTCCTTTGGAATTGCAAGGATCGCGCACGTCAAATGCCAAAGCGGAGGGAACCGCTTCAGACTTCCCCTTCCTTCATGGTTCGTGCGCGGGCCCCGCGCAGGCGGTGCCACCAACCCCGCCAGCCCGGGAATTCCCGGCCGGGAACTGGCGCGTTGGGGATTTCCAGGGTGGCGATCAGCCCCTTCCCGTGGCCCGAGGAGAAGACGAGGCCCCAACCTTCCCGCTCCGCGACCTGGCACATGAGGCTCACGCCCAGGCCCTGCCCCTCGCGCTTGAAGCCTTCCATCCCCTTCTGGCGGAAGCGCATGAAGGGGCGGCCCAGGGCCTCCAGCTGGGAGGCGTCCATCGGATGGCCCTCATCGCTCACCCGGAGCATGAAGCGCCGGCGGGTCCGCCAGCTTTCCAGGGTCACCTTGCCGGCCCCGTGGAAGAGGGCGTTCTCGATGAGGGTGAAGAGGGCGGAGCGAAGGGAGGAAAGGGCGGCCCGCCCCGACTCCTCTGAAAGGCACAGCTCCAGCTGCCGCTGCTCCGCCGCGAAGGCCACTTCCAGGTCGGAGGCCACTTCCTGGAGCCATTCTCGATCCACGACGCCCCGGGGACCCTCGATCGCTTCCCCCTTCAAGGCCGTCAACCCCGTCTCGATGATCACCGTCAGCCGGTCCACCTCCTCCCCCAGCTTGATGAGCTCCTCGTCGGTCTGGTCCGGGGACATGCGGCCTAGGCGGAGGGTGTCGCACCTGAACTTCAGGACCGCCAGGGGCGTTTTCAGGCTGTGGGTGAGGCTGGCGAGGCGGTCCATGTCCAGGATGGCCCGCTGGCGGGCCCGGTGGCGGAGCCAGAGCCCGAAGCCCATCAGGAGGGCCACCCCGATGGCCGAGCCGCGGGCGATCCAGCTCCGGGTGTTCAATTCGTGAAGGAAGCCCTTGTCCTCCTCCGACCAGGGCACGGCCACCAGCAACCAGTCCTTGCCGAAGGAGTCGCTGGCGGCGGGCAGGAAGATGGTGGCGTTGAGCAGCCGGCCCGGATCCAGCTGGAGGTTGGGCTCGCGGCCCCAGTCCTCTTCCGGCATGCCGCGCTTCAGGTTCTTCTCCTTCACCAATCCGGTCCGGAAGGGCGCCTTGGCCCCGTAGACCTGGCGGAGGGCGGCCTCCACCGCCGGTGTGCCGGCCTCCCAGCGCTTCACGACGATCCACTGGTCCCCCAGGATCACCGTGCTGGAGGCACGATCCTGGTCGGGATCCTCGGCGGGGGAGGGGACCCACTGGAAGCGCTGGGCCATTTCGGCTTGGGTGATCCAGGCGCGGTAGGTCTGGGTCATGGGGCTTTCCTTGGCCCGGATCAGCCGGTTCCCGTCCCGGACCCACAGGCTCCGCGTCTCCAGGCGATTCAGGACGGCCACCACCAGGGGCTGTTTGCGCAGGAACTCCTTCACGCCCTGCTCATCCCCGTTCTGGAAATTGGGCAGCCACGGGAGGGCCTGCCAGTGCTTCTCGGCAAGCCCCGCCTCGTCGAGATGCTTGGCCATGTACGAGTCCATCAATTGCTGCTTGTGGTTCGTGTAGAGCTACTTGGGCGCCCAGAAC
>JBGASS010000101.1:0-7848 GCA_044229555.1 Holophagaceae bacterium | reverse complement strand
ATTCGAACCTCCGACCTCTCGGTCCCGAACCGAGCGCTCTACCAGGCTGAGCCACGCCCCGAAGGAAGCCAGAGTAGCGAGGCCCGGGGGGAGGCGTCCAGTGGAATTGCGGAAAGGGAGTCTTGGGATCGGCGCGGAAGCGTGGGAAACTGCCCTTTCGCGGGGGGACCGAAGCCAGATGACGGATGCGTGCACGATCCTGACGACCTGCGGGAGCGAAGAGACGGCCCTCACCATCGCCGCGGCCCTGGTGGACCAGGGCTTCGCCGCCTGCGTGAACATCCTTCCGAACGTGAAGAGCTACTACTACTTCAAGGGCGAGACCCAGCTGGACGAGGAGGTCATGCTGGTCATCAAGACCACCATCGACAACTTCCCCAAGGTGAGCGAGGTCATCGCCGACCTGCACACCTACGAGGTCCCGGAGATCGTTATGTTCCCCATCGCGGAAGGCAGCGCGTCCTTCCTGGACTGGATCCGCTCCTCGGTGAACCGGCTGGTGTAGCGGGGTCCGCCGTCTTCAGCCTTCAGCCCCCGGCCTTCCGGCCTTAGGCTTATCGGAAGGCCCGCAGCCCGAAGGAACCGTCATGGAACAGACCCTCAGCCTCGAATTCCTGCGCGTGGTGGAGGAGGCGGCCATCGCCTGCTCCACCAGCATCGGCCACGGGCGCCGCAAGCACAGCGACAAGCTGGCGGTGGAGGCCATGCGCAAGGCCATGGAGTCCGTGCGCATGGAGGGCACCATCGTCATCGGCGAGGGGGAGCGGGACGAGGCGCCCATGCTCTACATCGGCGAGAAGGTGGGCCTGGGGACGCCCCATCCGGCGGTGGACATCGCCGTGGACCCGCTGGAGGGCACCAACCTCTGCGCCACCGGCGCCCCCAACGCCATCGCGGTGTTGGCCGCGTCCGAGAAGGGAGGCCTGCTCCACGCCCCGGACCTCTACATGGAGAAGCTGGTGGTGGGCCCCGCCGCCAAGGGCAGGGTGGACCTGGACGCGCCGGTCATCGACAACCTGCAGGCCGTCGCCAAGGCCCTGGACCGCCGCATCGGCGACCTCACGGTGAGCGTGCTGGACCGGCCCCGCCACGAGGCCCTCATCGCCGACATCCGCGCCGCCGGCGCCCGCATCCAGCTCATCGGCGACGGCGACCTGAGCGCGGCCATCTCGGCGGCGGTGAGCGGCACCGGCATCCACGCGGTCATGGGCACCGGCGGTGCGCCGGAAGGCGTCCTCAGCGCCGCGGCGCTGAAATGCCTCAACGGCGAGATCCAGGGCCGCCTCAAGGTGGACACCAACACCGCCACCCGGGAGAAGGCCGAGGCGATGGGCGTGGACTTCGGCCGCATCTACCGCACCGAGGACCTGGCCCCGGGCCGCCAGATCATCTTCGCCGCCACCGGCGTCACCACCGGCAACCTGCTCCAGGGCGTGCGTTTCTTCGGCCACGGCATCCGCACCAGCTCCCTCATCCTCACCTACGGCACCCGCCAGGTGCAGTTCATCGACACGGTGCGGGTGGACCAGCGGGACGGCGTGACGGTGCGGTTCTAGGCTTCTGCCGCGGACCATGGCCCGCGACCGGCTGCTGCGGTACCGGTGGGCGCATGCATCTCAGTTCTGTCCCTGGGGACCTGAGGGAACCAAAGCCGAAGGTTCCTCATCCAGTCGTCGAGCGCACGGGCGCTCCACGACCGGAGAGACCATGAAGACCGCCGTCTGGCTGCCCCTGGCAGCGCTGTGCCTGCAGGGGAAGGAAGCCCCGAAGTTCGCCATCTGCTTGCTGGCGGACCGGCTGAAGCCCGCCGTGTCGGTCTTCCACACCCCCGACTCGGCGGGCCAGCCCATCAAGTTCGAGGAGTCCATCAGGCCCCTGCGCGGACTCGCCCTTCGCCTCAGCCAGGACGCGTTCCAGGCGGGGCCGGGTCTCGTTTCCTTCGATGCCACCTACCGCTTCAGGTCCGGTTCCGCATCTCGGCATCTGGTGAACGGCGAATCGGATGCGTACATGTTCCTCCCCAAGGACCAGATCGGCTACAGCTACCTCGCCCTCGGCGGCGAGTGGAGCTTCCGCAGGACCCTGGAAGGCGGCCTCGGCGCCGAAGCGCGCATGGAGGGCCTGGACCGCCGCAGGGAGTTCTCATCCATGGACCCGAACCTGCCGGCTTTCGTGAGCGAAAACCAGAGCCACCAGGTCCGGCCCTGGCTCAGGACCCATGTGGCCTACAACTCCGCAGGGATCCGCCTGCATCCTTTCCTCCGCGTGGAGGCCGCCTGGGCCCTCACCCGCCGCAAGATGCTGGACCCCCTCCCGATGGCCCTTGGCAACGACCTGCGGCCCTTCGCTCCCCAGTTCCAGATCGCCCTCGCCGGGGGCATCCGCCTCTGACTGGATCCGCCGCGCCGCGGTCGGATCGTGGAGAATGGACTCGCAGTCGAGACCACTACTTTCCGGGAGCGGCATCCGTGGGCGAATCCATCAAGACCCGCGCCTTCCGCCTCGCCTTCAACTTCTGGCCCTGCTACCGGGGCACCGGCGCGCGGGTCACCTACATCGCGGCGCATTGGCGGGAGGCCCGCATCCGCCTGCCCCTCAGCCTGCGCACGCGGAACTACGTGGGCAGCATCTTCGGCGGCAGCCTCTACGCGGCGGTGGACCCCTTCTACATGCTCATGCTCATCCACAACCTGGGCCCGGACTACGTCGTCTGGGACAAGGCGGCGAGCATCCGCTTCCGCCGGCCTGGGCGCACGACGCTGACCGCCACCTTCCGCCTCGACGAGGCCGAGCTGCAGGAGATCCGGGGGCTGCTCCAGGACCTGCCCAAGGTGGACCGGACCTACACCATCGAGCTGGTGGACAAGGAGGGCGTGGTGCACGCGGTGGTGGAGAAGGTGGTGCACATCGCGAGGAAGGCCTGAGCCCTGGATCCGGACCACCTGAGAGATCCTTCCACGCTGCTCCCCATTCAGGCCCCAAGCAGGCTTGCTCCGCCCCGATTGACGCCTAACCTGGGTTTCACCGAAACAGGGAGCCTCGATGCGCACCAGGGGGGGGTTGATCGCCTTCGTCCTCGCGTTCCTCTCGTTGATCCCGGCCCTGAGCTGCAGCGGCGCCACCGGGGGCGGGGACGAGAAGGTCCACCGGGCCTGGCGCGCGTGCATCTACCTCAGCAGCCAGCCTCCGGCCCAGTGCACACAGGACGGGATCACGGTCGAGTTGAGCCCGGGAGGCTCCGCCTCCATCAGCATCGAGACCGTCCTCGAGCAGGGGCGGGAAGGACAGGCCCTCGTCCTCGAAGCACCCGGCGTACCTGGGATTGAGCAAGTCTTCACGACCCACAACATCAACCTGCCCGGGAAACTGACCTTCACCTTGCGCGTGCAGTCAGGTTCCTCCCCAGGCACCCACCACCGCCTGATCTACAAGGTCAACGACTCCGATGACAACGTTTTCGACGAAGTCACCATTCTCTTGAACATCGTGTAGGCCCGGAACCAGGCATCGGGAAGCGGGCTGGGTCCAGGCGCCTGGATGTCTGGTCACTTCACGATCTCCCCTGCCACGACGAACTTCACGTCCACCTTTGACCTTGGAATCAGCTTCTCCAGCGCCTCCACGGTCTCAGGATAGATGTGCCCGATGGCGATGGCTTCGCCGTCCTTCTGGGCCAGGGCGACGGCCCGGTTCCACTGCTTCTCGATCTCGGCGAAGCTCTTGTCGTCGTCCAGGAAGACCTTCCGCGAGGCCGAGGGGAGGCCAAGCTCCTTCGCCACGTCGTAGGCCACGGTCTCCTTGGTGGTGCGGCTGTCCACGAAGAAGAGGCGGCGCCCCTTGAACTCCCCGAGGACGATGCGCATCCGGGGCCGGTCGGCGGTGAGCCGGCTGCCCATGTGGTTGTTGGCCCCGGCGATGAAGGGCACCTCGCCGAGGGCCTTGCGGGTGCGCTCCCGCAGCTCCTGCTCCGTGAGGCCGTCCACCAGGGCGTCGGGGCCGGGGTTCTTGTCCTCCCGGCCCTGCATGGGCAGGTGCAGGATGATCTCCTTGCCGGCCTTGTGGGCGATCTCAGCGCTTTCCTTCGTGTGCTCCTGGTAGGGCAGCACCGCCACGGTGAAGGCGATGGGCTGGGCGCAGAGGCGGGTCACCAGCTCGGGCTCCGCGTAGCCCAGATCGTCGATGATGAGGGCCAGGCGCGGCAGGGCCGGCTCCGGCGGCTTCGCGGCCTTGGGCGGAGCGGGCCGGGGATCGATGGCCCGGGGCTTCGGCGGCTCAGCCTCGTGCCTGGGCGGCGCGGCCTTTTTCGGCGGCGCCTTGCGCTCGCAGCCCATCTGGGTGAGGGCCACGCCCAGGCCGACGCCCAGCAGGAGCGCCGCCAGGGCCCAGCCGATCAGCGCCGGCGTACTGAGTCGCTTCCGGGCACCCTTCGCCACGGTTCAGGCGACTTCGGAGCCGGCGAGGGGCCGCAACCCGGGGAAGAGGACCGCCGCCTTCGTCGCCGCCTTCTCGGCGGGCTTCTCCGCCGGCTTGGCCTCCAGCAAAGGCAGGAGCTTGGGCAGGGGATCCTCGGAAGGCTTCAGGCCCTTCACCGCCGTGGTGGGCTCCACGCCGGCGCGGTCCAGCTTTTCGCCCCCCGCGCCGAGCCAGCGCCTGACCACCAGCTCCACCGCCCCGCCCTGCCGCAGGTTGATGCGGGCGCGCTCCACCCCGAGGCCGGAACTCCGTTCCCCGTAGACCGCGAAGCCCATCTTCTTCAGCGAGGAGGCCAGGGCCTCCGGCGCGCCGAAGGTGCCGTTCCCCAGCAGCACCGCCGCCCTGGGGAAGACCGGCAGGCCCGAGGGCACCACGGGCACCGGCACGTCCTTGAGCTCGCCCTCCTTGGGGGCGGCCTCCTGCACCGTGACCAGCGGGGCGGCGGCGGCGGAGAAGCAGCCGGCGGCCTTGGCGGCCTCGGGCAGGTCGCCCCCCATGCAGACGCGGAGGTCCAGCACCAGCGGCTTCGCGTGGTCCAGGTCCTTGAGCAGGGCCTTCAGCTCCTCCGCCCGCCCCGGGCCCAGGTCCGGGAGGGTGACGAGGGTGGCCTTCTCCTCCCGGCGCACCTCGATGGCCGGGCGGGCGAGGCTGACGCGGTGCAGGGTGGACTTGCTGAGGTTGCCGTTGGCGCCGGCGTGGCGCAGGAGGGTGACTTCCGAGCCCTCCGGGCCGCGGAGCCGGCGCTCCAGGGTCCAGGCGCTCATGTCCCCCACCGAATCCCCATCGATCTTGCGGATGAAATCCCCGGGCAGGATCCCGCCTTCCGCCGCCGGCGAGCCCGGGCGCACCGCCAGGACCTGGGCGTAGATGCCCCGCTTGACGACCTTCATGCCCAGGCCCGCGGGCCCCGGGTCCGGCAGGCGGAGGTCTTCGGGAGTCAGGTAGGCGTTGAGGGAGTGGGCCCGCTCGAGGGTGGCCTTGATGCCCCCGGAGACGACCCGCTCCATGTCCGGACGGTCCACGTAGTTGTCCCGCACGATGCCCAGCACGTCCTGGATGTCGGCGAGACCCGCCAGGGGATCCTGGGTGGCCTTCCCCTCCTGCCGGGGGGCGTTCACCGCGGCCCGGGGACCCCCCAGGTTCTGGACCACCACGGGCCAACTGTAGAGGCCCACCAGGGGCAGGGAGATGAGGGAGAGCCAGGTGCGCTGATGCATCGTCCTAGTGTAGTGGCAGTGGGCCCGAAGTTCCCGCGGTGAGGCCCGGGGCTGGGGAAGCGCCTCAGGCCCCGAGGCTCCGCCGGAGCGCCTCCGCCTCGAGACGCACCCGGGCGAGGGACCGGGCCAGGTCCGGCGTCTCCCGGGGAACCTCCCCGAGCCCCGCATCCTTGAAGGCGGACATCCGGGCCAGGAGCCGATCGCGGATCCGGGCGCCCTGCTCCACGCCCTTCAGCACCGCCGTATGCAGGGAGGGCTGGTGCCCGGCGCCCTCCTCGCCCGCCACGTCCTCGCCGCCGCCCGCGGTGCGGACCTCCACGTCCCAGAGGCCGAAGAGCCGCTGGAGCGGGTTCTGCTTCACCTGGACGTCCTGGATGTTGGCCAGGGTGAAGGTCTGCTCCTTGAGGGCAAGGATCCCCTCCTGGACGCGGAGGCAGCGGTCCGAAAGGAGGTACCAGCGGCAGTCGTAGTCCCAGCGGAGGGCCAGCCAGGTGAAGGGGAGCTGCAGCAGGAAGACGGCGAAGCCGAAGGCCTCCAGCCCGACCCACAGGCCCGGTCGGAGAACGGCGGAAAGCCCCTTCAGCTTCGCGGGAAGGTCCGCCGCCCCCAGGGTCCGGAGGAGAAGGAAGAGGCCGATGAAGCCTGCCACGGTGCCCGCCTGGGTGAGGAACCACGCGATCTGCCGGTAGCGCAGGTAGGCGAGGCCCGCCCGGAAGACCAGGTCCACCCTCAGCCAGCCGAGGACCCGGCGGCGCAGGCGCTCACCCACGGCGCGCCCGCTCGGCTTCCAGGGCCTCCCGCAGGGCCCGCAGCTCTTCGGCCAGGGCCGCCAGTTCCGCTTCCAGCGACACGGCAGGTTCGGCGGCGGGCGGCGCCCCGCCGTGGGAGCGGAGGAAGAGCTCGTCCCGCACGGCCTGGATGTCCGGGAGGCCCTCCAGGGTCATCTGGGCCTTGGCCTGGCCGCTGGCGGTCTGGACATGGAGCTTGGCCAGGCCGAGCCACCGCTCCACCACGTTGCTCATGAGGTGCAGGTCCTGGATGCGAGGGTAGGCGAGGTGGATCTCCCGCCGGAAGAGGATGCCCCAGCTCATGGACACGCCCTGGTCGTCGAAGCGGTAGGCCAGGGTGTGGTAGCGGAAATAGAGATAAGCGAGGGTGACCGGGAAGAGAGGACCGGAGGCGAGGGCCTGAAGGACGTAGTAGGTCCAGAGCCGCGGCAGGGGCCGCGTCACCTTGGCGAGGTCAAAGGGGGCGCTCACGCCTGGAACCATCCGGACCCGCTCTGGAAGCCCTTCTGCTTGGCCTGCATCTGGCCATGGCGCGCAACCGCCAGGTCGACGAGCCGCGCCAGCAGGTCTCCGTAGGCCACGCCGCTGGCGGCCATCATCTTCGGGTACATGCTGATGCTGGTGAAGCCCGGGATGAGGTTGATCTCGTTGAGGAAGACCCGCCCCGTGAGCCGCTCCAGGAAGAAGTCCACCCGGGCCATGCCGTAGGCGTCGAGGGCGCGGAAGGCGCTGGAGGCCTCCTTCCGCACGAGGTCCGCCAGCTCCGCGGGAATGTCGGCGGGGATCTGCGTGGTGCTCTTGCCGGCCAGGTACTTGTCCTCGAAGGTGTAGAATTCGTCGGCGACGAGGACTTCTCCGGGCGCGCTGACGAAGGGGTCGTCGCCCCCGAGCACCGCCACCTCGATCTCCCGCACGTCCAGGCCCTGCTCCACCAGGACCCGACGGTCGAAGGTGAAGGCCCGGTCCAGGGCCGCCGGCAGGGATGCCGGGTCCTTCACCTTCTCCACGCCGATGGAGCTGCCCAGGTTGGCGGGCTTGATGAAGAGGGGCAGGCCCAGCCTCCCGCAGTCCGCCAGGCAGCCCGCGCGGTCCCGGCCCCAATGCTCCTCCGTGAGGCCCACGTAGGGCACCACGGGCAGGCCTTCGGATTCCCAGATGCGCTTGGTGATCCACTTGTCCATGCCCGCCGCCATGGCCAGGAGGCCCGCGCCGGTATAGGGCCGGTGCAGCAGCTCCAGGTAGCCCTGGATCTGGCCGTCCTCCCCCCCGGCGCCGTGGAGCGCGTTGAAGAAGACGTCGGGCAGCTCCAGCCCTTCCGCGCCCGCCTCGAGGGGCAGGAAGGGATGGGCGCTCCGGGCGGGCCGCTCGCC
>JBGASS010000100.1:0-7851 GCA_044229555.1 Holophagaceae bacterium | reverse complement strand
GTGGTGAAGCTCTTCGACAGCTGGGCGGGCGCGCTGCCGGGGCCGCTCTTCCGGCGCTATGCGGTGGAGCCCGCGGCGCGGATCGCCGGGGCGCTGCGGGCGGTCCATCCCGGGCTGCCGGTCATCGGCTTTCCCCGGGGGGCGGGGTCGGGCTATCTCGGCTTCGCCGAGGCGGCCGGGGTGCAGGGGCTGGCGCTCGACGCCAGCGTGGATCCGGCCTGGGCGGCGGCGGCGCTGCAGCCCGGGGTCTGCGTCCAGGGCAACCTCGACCCGCTGTTGCTGGTGACGGGGGGCGCGGCGCTGGTCGAGGCGACGCGCGCCTGCGCCCGGGCCTTCGCCGGGGGCCCGCATGTCTTCAACCTCGGCCACGGGATCACCCCGGACGCGGATCCCGACAACGTGTCGCGGATGCTCGAGGCGCTGCGCGGGGGCTGAGCCACCCTGCGGAGGGGCGTCCGGGCCTTATCGGCCCCGGAATCGGCCCCGGGCGTTCGGCGCCGCGTCCGGCCCCGTTCGGGCCGGGGCGGCGCGGGCCGGGGTCATTCCGCGGCGTCGAGCCGGGCGGCGGCGGCGCTGCGGGCGGCGAGCCAGCGCTCGGCCTCCAGCGCGGCCATGCAGCCCATGCCGGCCGAAGTCACCGCCTGGCGGAAGATCGGGTCGGCGATGTCCCCCGCCGCGAAGACGCCTGGGATCGCCGTGGCGGTGGAGCCCGGCGTCGTCCGCACATAGCCGCCGTGATGCAGCTCCAGCTGCCCCTCGACCAGCGACGAGGCGGGCGCATGGCCGATGGCGACGAAGACCCCGGCGCAGGGGACTTCCCGCGTCTCGCCGGAGCCGACGTGCTTCAGCCGCACGCCGGTCACCACCGCGGGCTGGCCGCCGCCCAGCACCTCGTCCACCGCATGGTCCCAGATCACCTCGACCTTGGGATGGTTGAACAGCCGCTCCTGCAGGATGCGCTCGGCGCGGAGCTCGTCGCGGCGGTGGACCAGGGTGACCTTGGTGGCGAAATTGGTCAGGAACAGCGCCTCCTCGACCGCGGTGTTGCCGCCGCCGACCACCACGACCTCCTGGCCGCGGTAGAAGAACCCGTCGCAGGTGGCGCAGGCCGAGACGCCGAAGCCCTTGTAGCGCTCCTCCGACGGCAGGCCCAGCCAGCGCGCCTGGGCGCCGGTGGCGAGGATCACCGCGTCGGCCAGGTAGGTCGCGCCGCTTTCGCCCTCGGCGCGGAACGGCCGGGCGGAGAGGTCGAGGCTGGAGATATGGTCGGAGATCAGCTCGGCCCCGGCGGCGCGGGCGTGCTCCTCCATCCGGGCCATCAGCTCGGGGCCCTGGACCTGGATGTCCCCGGGCCAGTTCTCCACCTCGGTGGTGATGGTGAGCTGGCCCCCGGGCTGGGCGCCCTCGAAGACGAGGGGCGCGAGGTTCGCCCGGGAGGCGTAGAGGGCCGCGGTGTAGCCCGCCGGGCCGGTGCCGATGATGATCACTTTGTGGTGGCTCACGCGATGTCCTCAGGAAATTCGGGCTCTGTCAAAGGGCCGGGCGCCGGTCACCCGAGCCTTTCATGTTATCAAGCCAGCCCCCGCTCCCGAAGCAGGGCTTCCACCGGCGCGACGTCCGCCGGGACGTCCACCCCCAGGCTGAGGTGGGGCGTGCGCGCCACGCCGATGGGGATGCCCGCGGCGAGGGCGCGGAGCTGCTCCAGCATCTCGGTCTGCTCGAGGGGATGGGGCGGCAGCCTCGTGAAGGCGCGCAGGGTCTCCGGCCGGTAGGCGTAGAGGCCCAGGTGGCGCTGGAAGAGGGCGAGTTGGTCCGCCTTCAGCCAGGGCCTGAAGTCCGCCTCGAAGAGGGAGGAGTGGCGGACGTAGGGAATGGGGCTGCGGCTGAAGTAGAGGGCGCGCTGGCGGTCGTCCACCACGACCTTCACGGCGTTGGGATTGAAGAGCTCGTCGGGGTGGGCGAAAGGGCAGGCCGCCGTGCCCATGGGCAGGTCCGGCTGCTCCGCCATGAGGGCCACCACGCCGGCCACGGTCTCGGGGTGCATGGCCGGCTCATCCCCCTGGATGTTCAGGACGCAGTCGAAGGGCTGGCCGCCCGCCCGCGCGAGGGCGTCCAGGGCCGCGGCGGTGCGGTCCGTGCCGGAGGCCAGGGCGGGATCCGTCATCACCGCCGCGCCGCCAAAAGCCCGCACCGTTTCCGCGATGCGCTCGTCGTCGGTCGCGACGACCACGAGGTCCACGCCCGCGGCCCGGGAGGCCGCTTCAAAGACCCGCTGGATCATCGGCTTTCCCGCGATCGGCGCGAGGGGCTTGCCCGGGAAGCGGGTGGCCTGGAACCGGGAAGGGAGGACGGCGAGGGTGCGCATGGGCCTAAGACTATCGCCTCCGGCGTGGGACTATCGCCTCCGGCGTGGGAGACTATCGCCTCCGGCGTGGGACTATCGCCTCCGGCGTGGGACTATCCCCTCCGGCGTGGGACTATCGCCTCCGGCGTGGGACGATCGCCTCCGGCGTGGGAGGATCGCCTCCGGCGCGGGACTATCGCCTCCGGCGCGGGACTATCGCCTCCGGCGATGGGGGCGCAGTTGGCCCGGGCCCTGAATGCAGGCACAATCGGAGGTTTGCAGGAGGTCCGCTTGGCTCGCAGGCTCGCACGACCCGTCGGCATCACGGCCACCGGCCAGCACTACCCCGAGCGCGTGGTCAGCAACGACGACCTCTCCAAGTTCATGGACACCAGCGACGAGTGGATCCGGCCCCGCACGGGCATCGGCAGCCGCTGCTGGGTCGGGAAGGGGCAGGGGGCTTCGGACCTGGCGGTGCCGGCCCTCCGGATGGCCCTGGAGAACCGGGGCATGAAGGCCGAGGACCTCGAGGTGATCATCATCGCCACGGTCACTCCGGACACCCTCTTCCCCGCCACCGCCTGCCGGGTGCAGCAGGCCATCGGCGCTTCCAACGCCTTCGGCTTCGACCTCAGCGCCGCCTGCAGCGGCTTCATCTACGCGCTGACCACCGGCGCCGGCCTGATCGCCAGCGGCGCCTACTCCCGCGTGGCGGTGGTGGGCGTGGACGTCATGAGCAGCATCATCAACATGGAGGACCGCACCACCGCCGTGCTCTTCGGGGACGGCGCCGGGGCCGTGATCCTCGAGGCCGTGGGGGAGGGCCTCGGCATCCTCGACTTCGAGCACCGCATCAACGGCGAGGGGGGCTGCTTCCTCCACATGCCCGCGGGCGGCTCCGCGAAGCCCGCCACCCGGGAGACCGTGGAGGCCAAGGAGCACTTCGTCCACCAGGCGGGCTCGGACGTC
Source organism: Holophagaceae bacterium (assembly GCA_044229555.1). Lineage (GTDB taxonomy): Bacteria > Acidobacteriota > Holophagae > Holophagales > Holophagaceae > JADJVL01. The sequence continues at coordinate 4,538 of JBGASS010000100.1, read as the reverse complement.
TTCAAGTGGGCGGTCCGCGAGATGGCGGAAAGCAGCCGCCTCATGCTGGACCGCAACGGCCTCTCCGGCGAGGACCTGAAGCTCTTCGTCCCCCACCAGGCCAACCAGCGCATCATGGACGCCGCCGCCAAGCGCCTGGACATCGATCCGGGGAAGATGATGGTGAACATCGACCGCTACGCCAACACCACCGCCGCCACCATCCCCACGGCCCTGCACCAGGCCCTGGCGGCGGGCCGCCTCGCCAAGGGCGATCCGGTGGTCCTCAGCGCCTTCGGCGCGGGCTTCACCTGGGGGGCAGTGCTCATGAAGTGGGCCGTCTGATGCCCGGCCCCGGGCCGGGGGGCGACCGCGCCCGCCGATGAGGATCATCGCCGGGAGCCTGAAGGGGCAAAGGCTGGCCACGCCGCCGGAAGGGGAGCTGGCCATCCGCCCGACGTCGGACCGGGCCCGGGAAGCCCTGTTCTCGATCCTCGAGGCCTGGGGAAAGGGCCCCTTCCTGGATCTCTACGGCGGGACCGGGGCCGTGGCCCTGGAAGCGCTTTCCAGGGGCTTCTCCCCCGTCACCTGCGTGGAGAAATCCCCGGCGCCCTGCCTGGTGAAGAACCTCGCGGGCTCCGGGGTCAGGCTGCTGCGCCAGTCCGCGACGAGGCTGGGCGCGGCGGCCTTCCAGGGCCAGGCGGTGGTCTTCGCGGATCCGCCCTATGGAATGTCCGCCCAGGCCTGGCGGGACCTATCCGCCGTGGCGGCGCCCTGGCTCCGGGAGGGCGGCCGGCTGGTCTTCGAGAGCTCCTCCCGGGAGGAGCTCGCGGAAGCGGCGGGCTGGCGGCGGCTGGAGCACCGGGACTACGGCCAGGCCCGCTTCCACTTCTTCGTCCCCGCCTAGCGGGCGCCCGATCTATACTTGCCCGCAATGTTCCGACTTTCGATCCGAACGAAGCTGATCCTCGTCTTCAGCTTCCTGGTGCTCAGCTTCCTCGCCTTCAACGTGGTGTACTTCCCGCGTCGGGTGGAGGCCCAGTTCCGCAAGCAGGCGGAAATGAGCGCCCGGCAGGTGGCGGAGACCGCCAGCAACGCCCTCAGCCCGGCCCTGGCCCGGGGCAGCTCGGACGAGATCGCCGGGATCCTCGGGGGGGTGAAGAACCTGCCGGCCTTCAGCTTCTCCGTGGTCTTCGACGAGTCCGGCCGGCAGCTGGATTCCACCCCCTCGACCCCGAACTGGGCCAAGGACCTCATCAATGAGCAGCCCGTCTCCACGGCGAAGACGCGGCCCGATGGCGTCCTCGTGGCGGTGGCGCCCATCTTCGGCCGGGAGTCCCTGGCGGACAAGGCGGGCACCCTCGTCATCGGCTTCAGCACCGACGAGACCCAGGCCGCCATCCAGCGCAATGTCCAGATCAGCGTCGGGGTGAGCATCCTGGCCCTCGTGATCACCTCCCTGGTGGTCTACTACCTCTCCAACCGCTACATCGCCCCCATCATCCAGCTCACGAACGCGGCCCAGGATGTGGCCCAGGGCAAGCTGGAGGGCATCGGCCCGGACGTGCGCACCGGGGACGAGTTGGAGGACCTGAGCCACTCCTTCCAGGTGATGACGGACAAGCTCCGGGTCAGCCGGGACGAGATCGAGCGGCAGAACCGCCTGCTGGAGTACCGGGTCCAGGAGCGCACCCGCCAGCTCATGGAGACCATCTGGGAGCTGGAGGAGATCCGGGCCAACCTGGAGCAGCTGGTGCAGGAGCGCACCAAGGGCCTGGAGCAGTCCAGGGCGGAGCTGAAGGCCTGGGCGGAGACCCTCGAGGAGAAGGTCCGGGAGAAGACCCACGAGCTGCGGGAGCTGAACGAGAACCTGCTGAACAGCTACCAGAAGCTCCAGCAGGCGGACCGGATGAAGGACGAGTTCCTCGCCAACATGAGCCACGAGCTGCGCACGCCCCTCAACGCCATCATCGGCTTCTCCGGCATGCTCCTGCAGGAGGACAGCCCCATCCCCCAGGACGCCCGGGACGACATCCAGATCATCTTCCAGAACGGCAAGAGCCTGCTGGGGCTCATCGACTCCATCCTCGACCTCTCCAAGATCGAGGCGGGCAAGATGGACCTGGAGCTGCAGGAGGTGGATCCCATCGGCATCCTCGAGGAGGTCTGGGCCATGGGTGCCGGCCTCCTGGCCCAGCGGCCCCTCCAGCTCCGCTACGATCCGCCGGAATGGCGGGCCATGGTGATGGGGGACCCCAACCGCCTGCGCCAGGTCTTCGTGAACCTCCTGGGCAACGCCATCAAGTTCACGGAGACCGGCACCGTCACCCTCAGCGCCGGACGGCGGGGGGACGCCCTGGAGATCGCCATCAGCGACACGGGCATCGGCATGAGCGACGATGAGCTGAGCCGCCTCTTCCGCCCCTTCCAGCAGGTGGACGGCAGCATCACCCGCCGCTTCGGGGGCACCGGCCTCGGCCTCGCCCTGTCCCAGTCCTTCATGGGCCTCATGAACGGGCGGATCAAGGTGCGCAGCGAGAAGGGGAAGGGCAGTACCTTCACGGTGGAGATGCCCTTGATCAAGGAGGCCCTCGCATGAACGCCATGCAGCCCATGCGGATCCTCTGCGTCGAGGACAACCCGGTGAACTGGCGCCTCGTGCAGCGGCTGCTGACCCAGGCGGGCTACGAGATGCACTGGGCGGAGGAGGGCCTGAAGGGCTACGAGATGGCGGTGGAGCTGAAGCCGTCCCTCGTGCTCCTGGACATCAACCTGCCCGGCCTCTCGGGCTTCGAGGTGGCCACGAAGCTGCGCCAGAATCCGGACCTCACGGGCATGCCCATCGTGGCCCTCACCGCGAAGACCCTCAAGAGCGACCGGGAGACGGCGCTGGTGGCGGGCTGCGACGGCTTTATCTCCAAGCCCATCGACCCCTTCCAGTTCGTGGGCCAGGTGGAGGCCTACCTGCAGGGGCAGCGGGACAAAGTGGAGCAGGGCCGGGAAGGCGTGGCCCTGCGGCAGTTCAGCCAGCAGGTGGTGGACCACCTGGAATCCCAGCTGAAGGAGGCCCAGGAGGCCAACCGGAAGCTGACGGAGGCCCAGGACGCCCTGGAGCGGCGGAACCGCAGCCTGAGCCGGCTGCTGGCCCTGAGCCAGGGCATCGTGTCCATGCACGAGACCGGGGGCCTGCTGGAGCGCATCCTGGGGCAGGTCCAGGCGGAGTTCGGGGCCCTGAAGGTCTGCGGCTACCGCTTCCATCCGGAGGGCGGCTACTGGGAGGGGCTGCACTGGAACGGCGGCGCCTTCGACGCGGCCCCGGCGATGCATTCCCAGCATCCCTTCATCTCCAAGCTGCCCCGGGGCCCCGCGGACCCCGCCTACTTCGGGGAGAAGCTCGTGCACTCGCCCTTCTGGGACGAGGGCCTGGGGGCGGGCTTCTGGACCCAGCCTTCGGCCTCGGTCCTGCTCCTGCTGCCCCACCGGCAGAAGGAAGGCCTGCTCTGGGGCTTCTGGACCCTCAGCCGGGAATCCTCGAAGCCCTTCCTCGCCTACGAGGTGGAGCTGGTGGCGCTGCACGCCGGGATGGCCCAGGTGAGCCTGGAGAACGCCGAGCTCATCGCCAACCTGAATGAGAGCTCCCGCGCCCTCGCCGCCAGCTACGACCGGCTCGAAGGCGCCTACAGCGACCTGCAGAACGCCCAGATGGCCCTCAGCCAGAGGGAGCGCCAGGCGCTGCTGGGGGACCTCTTCCTCAAGATGGCCCAACGCCTCCAGGTGCCCGTGGCCAGCCTCCACAAGCAGTCCCTCACCTTCGACCGCCTGCTCGAGCCCACGGACACCGCCACCCACAACCGCCTCTGGCGGGAGGAAACGCCCAAGGCGGTGGGCGAGGTCCGCGAAGCCGTCTCCAAGATCGACGCCTTCCTGAAGGCCCTCAACCGGCGGGCCAGCAAGCAGGTGGTGGCGACGCCGGAGTGGGTGGATCTCCACGACATGGTCCAGCAGGAGATCGAGCTGCTGGAGGCGGAGGGCATCCTCCCCCAGGGCCTCAAGCTCTCCATCGAGCTGAAGGCGAACCTGCCCCTCATCTTCGGGGTCTACGACGACTTCGCCGAGACCTTTTCCCGGCTGGTCCAGCAGGGCCTGTCGGGCCCGGCCCCGTCCGCCATGCTCGCGATCCGCAGCTGGAACGAGGATGAGGTCTTCTTCTTCGAGATCCAGGACCAGGGCGGGCCGATCCCCTCCGACGAGCTGTCGAAGGCCTTCGAGCCCTTCCAGCGCCTGAACCAGGTCGCCGGGGGCGACCTCCGGATGCCCCTCGAAGGCCTGACCGCCTGCAACCAGTTCATGTCGGCCTACCACGGCATGCTGGAGCTGAGGAACGAGGGGCCCGGCACCGTGGCGCGGCTGCGGCTGCCGCTGCGCTAACGGGGCCCCCTCCGCGATCGCAAGCCGCAGGCGCAGCGGGAGCGGTAGGACAGGACTAGATGTCCTGTCCGATCGGGGGGTAGTCAGGAGCGCGTGACGACCTTCTCGATGCGCTTCTCGTAGGCCGGGCC